>JAVBTP010000220.1:0-6714 GCA_031556115.1 Candidatus Adiutricaceae bacterium | reverse complement strand
CCCGGGCGGGCTTCCTCGAGCAGGGCCCGGGTTTTGCGGAGCTCCTCGGCCTCATGACTTTCGGTTTGAGGAGGGGCGGCCCTTTCCTCATCTTGGGCCAATCCGCTCTGGCGACGATCCGTTTTCAGGCGTTTCCGGGCCCCGGCAATGGTGTAGCGCTCCTCATACAGGAGACGCTTGATCTCTTCGAAGGTTTCCAGATCCTGGCGCCGATAGAGCCTTTTCCGCGGGCCGGCCTCAAGGGGTTTGATCTGGGGGAATTCCTTTTCCCAGAACCGCAGGACGCTCGACTCCACTCCGAGTTTCTTCGACAGTTCGCTCAACTTGTAGAATACTTGTCCGGAGTCTTTGTCCATGTTCCCACTCGGCCGTAATCAAAGCCTCGGCGGCGGTCAGCCGCTTTGCTCCTCGTCGTCCCCTTCTTGGTCCTGGGGGGAATTCCCTTGGAGTATTGTACGCAAAGTTCGGCTCAAGGTAAAGACCGGGCGGCGGCGGGCCGCGATGAGGGTTGGCCGGCCGGTGGCCAGGTCGCGGCCCGGACGGGGCGGGCTGAGGCGGGTGGAAAAACGCCCCAGTCCGCTCAAGGTCACCGTGCCGCCCGCCGCCAACTGGTCGCCGAGGGTTTTCAAAAATCCGTCCAGGATCCGGCCGGCCTCGCGGGCCGAGAGGCCCAGCCGGCGGCGGAGGCGGTCGGTCAGTTCCCTCCTGGTTAACGGCCGCTGTTTTTCGGCCACGTCAGGACCTGAGGGTGGCGCCGAAGCGGGCGGCCAGCTCGGCGGTGAGGGCGCTGAAGTGGCCATTGACCTCCTCGTCGGTCAGGGTCTTGTCCGGCGACTGGAAGATGAGGCGAAAAGCCAGGCTCTTTTTTCCGGCCGGCAACTGGTCGCCCTGATAGAGGTCGAAGAGCAACACGTCGGCCAGGGGCATCGAGCCGTCGGCCTTGAGAGCGTCGACGACTTGACCGGCCGGGATGTCTTGATCCAGCACCACGGCCATGTCCCGCTGGTTGGGCGGGAATTTGCTCCAGCCGGCGAAGGGGCGGCGCTGGAAGCCCGCCTCGAGCACGGTTTCGCCATCCAGTTCGAAGAGATAGACGGGACCGTCGGATTCTTTCAGGCCAAAAGCCTTGGCCGCCTTGCGGTTCAGGCGTCCCAGATGGCCCAGGGGCTGGCCGTCGGCCAGTTCCGCCAGAGCCGCTTCGGCCGGGTCGTACCAGACCGGCATGTTCTCGCCGGCCCGAAAAACCACTTCCAAGCTCAGGTGTTCGGCCAGACCTTCCACCAGGCCCTTGATGTCCCAAAAATCCACCGGCCGCTTGGGGTCCACCCAGTTGCCGCGGCCGGTGAAGCCGCTCCAGAGCCCGGCCAGCGTTAACCGTTCCTCGGGCTGGCGCTCCAGACCGTTGGCCAGATAGACAGCCCCAAGTTCGTACATGGCCGTTTCCTCCCGGCCGTGGGACTGGTTGAGCCGCAGGGCGTTCAGGAGGCTCGGGGCCATCAGCGGCCTCATGGTGCCCTGTTCCTCGCTCAAGGGGTTGAGGATGGGCAGGATCCGCCGCCGCCAGACGCTTGGCTCCGGGAGGCCAAGCTTGTCGGCGAAGTTGCGGTTGATGAAGGAATAGGTAATACTTTCGGAAAATCCCCGACCGGTCAGGTGTTCCCGGACCGCGGCCCGAAGGGTCCAGGCCGCCGGCGGAGCCTGACGGGCCGCCGGCGGTTTGGGCAGGGTCGCCGGCAGCTTGTCGAAATCCAGGAGGCGGGCCACTTCCTCCCAGACGTCCACTTCCCGCGCCATGTCCGGCCGCCACGAGGGCAGGGCCAGGGTGTATTCGTCGCGGATCTGGTCCTGCACCGTCAGGCCAATGGCCTGGAGTACCCGAATCATGTCTTCGGCCTGGTGGTCGGTGCCCAGGTAGGCGTTGCAGCGGGTCGGGGAAAAGGCGACCGCCACCGGTTTGAAGGGCCGGGGGTAGCGGTCGATGCGGCCGGCGGCCACCTGGCCGTCGGCCAGTTCGGCCATCAGGCCGATGGCCCGGTCCACGGCCCGGGCGCAGATTTCCGGATCGCAGCCCCGTTCGAAGCGGTAGGAGGCCTCGGTGGACAGACCCAGAGCCCGCGAAGCCCGGCGGATGGTGGTGGCGCTGAAGCAGGCCCCTTCCAGAAGGATGTCGCGGGTGTGGGATTCGATTTCGGAATTGAGCCCGCCCATGATCCCGGCCAGGCCCACCGGCTTTTCCCCGTCGCAGATCATGAGATTGACGTCGGAGAGAAGCTCCCGGTCCTGGCCGTCGAGGGTGGTGAAACGGGTGCCCCGGGGGTAGGACTTGACGATGAGATGGTGGTCAACCACCGTGTCCAGGTCATAGGCGTGGAGGGGCTGGCCCATCTCCATCATGACGTAGTTGGTGATGTCGACCACGTTGCTGATGGAGCGGACGCCCACGGCGGCCAGCCGGTCCACCAGCCAGGCCGGGCTGGGGCCGATTTTGACGCCGGTGATGATGCGGGCCACAAAGCGTAGGCAGTGGTCCGGATCCTCGATGGTCACCCGGCCCAGGGTCTCGGCCGCCGGGCCGGTTTCTCGGGGAGGAGTGTCCAGGCGGCGGAGGGGGCGACCCAGGAGGGCCGAAAGGTCGCGGGCCAGGCCGATCATGGACAGGCCGTCCGGCCGGTTGGGGGTGATGCCCACTTCCAGGGCCCAGTCTTCGCGGCCGGTGATTTCCTTCACGGTCGCGCCCACGGGGCCGGCCATTTCCCAAAGCCCCGAGGCATCCGGGCCCAGCCCCAGTTCGGCTTCCGAACAGAGCATGCCCTGGGAACGCTGGCCGCGAATTTCGGCTTCGCCCACGGTCAGCCCGCCCGGGAGGGTGACCCCCACCAGGGCCAGGGGAGCCACCAGGCCCTCCCGCACGTTGGGCGCGCCGCAGACCACCTGAACACGGCCGCGGGAGCCGGCCTCCACCTGACAGAGCTTCAGGTGGTCGCTTTTCGGCAGGGGGGTGGCGGTGACCACCCGGGCGGCCACCACCTGTTCGAGGTGGGCGAACCGGTCGCGGAGGGATTCCACCTCCAAGCCGGCCATGGTCAGCTTGTCGGCGATCTGCCTGGGGGTGTACCCGCTGAGGTCAATGAAGTCTTCCAACCATTTGATACTTGCTTTCATCATTCACCTCGCTAAAACTGGGTCAGGAAGCGCAGGTCGCTTTCGTAGAACATCCGGATATCGTCCAGGCCGTATTTGAGCATGGCCACCCGTTCGATGCCCATGCCGAAGGCGAAGCCGCTGACCTCGTTGGGATCGTAGCCGACGAAACCGTAAACGGCCGGGTCGACCATGCCGCTGCCCAAGATCTCCAGCCAGCCGGTGCCTTTGCAGAGTCGGCAGCCCCGGCCGCCGCAGATGACGCACTCGATATCCACTTCGGCCGAGGGTTCGGTGAAGGGAAAAAAGCTGGGCCGGAGGCGGATGTTGATGGCCGGGTGAAAAATGGCCCGGGCAAAGGCGGTCAACACGCCTTTGAGGTCGGCGAAGGTGATGCCCTTGTCCACCACCAGCCCCTCCACCTGATGGACCATGGGGGAGTGGCTGATGTCGGAGTCGCGGCGATAGGTCTTGCCGGGCACCACCACCCAGACCGGGGGTTTATTTTTTTCCCTGGTCCGCACCTGCATGGGCGAGGTGTGGGTGCGCAGCAGAAGTTCATGGGACACGAAGAGGGTGTCTTGCATATCCCGGGCCGGATGGTCGTGGGGGAAATTCAGCGCCTCGAAATTGTAATAGTCGGTCTCCACTTCGGGCCCCTCGACGATGCTGAAACCGAGTTTGCCAAAAATGTCGCAGATCTCGGCCGCGGTGCGGCTGATGACGTGCTGGTGCCCGCGCTCCGGCCGGCGGCCGGGCAGGGTGACATCCAGCCGGGCCCTGGTCCGGGCCTCGGCCAGGGTCTCCTTGGCGGCCTCGTGGGCCTCGGTGGCCGCCTTGCGGGCGGCGTTGGCCGCGGCCCCGGCCAGGGGCCGCTCGGCGGGGCTCAGGCCGCCCAGGGCTTTCATCAAGTCGGCGAACAGGCCCTTGGTGCCTAAGTACTCGATGCGGGCCGCCTCCAGCTGTTCCGCCGTACCGGCCGCCTGAAAGGCGCCCCGGGCCCGGGCCTCGGCTTCTGTAATCCGTTCGATCAGATTGCTGCTCATGGTGTTTCCATTAAAAAGGACCGTCCGGCTTAGCCGAACGGCCCTTGAAAGACCCGTCCATACGCCGGGCGTCAGGTTATGGAGCGATCCTATGCCCCGACTAGGGAGGTGCTAAAATACATGATCATAAAACCGTCAGTTCGGGTCTTTCGATGCGGTTCATTTCCAGCCCCGCGCGCTCGGCCGGGCGAAACTCAACACTTGGCGGCGCCAATCCACATCAGCCGCCGGTCGGTTTTTTTCCGAATCAGGCTCTTCATTCCGCCCGTGCATCAGTTCCGTGGCTTCGCCGGCCGTCTGAAATTCCCACAAACCCAACTGTCCGCCGCGAAATCCCGTGGGACCCGGCGCTCGCCTGAACATATCCGTCCTCAAAGTAAGCCCTTGATCTCGATCTCCCCCGGATGGCCACAGCACATGAGAGTCTGTAAAAATACTCCGGTATTTTTTATGGTATCAGGCCGTGGCTCCCTGGGCGGCTTTCACCACCTGGGCAAACCCTTGGGGGTCGCTCACGGCCAGATCGGCCAGCATCTTGCGGTCGATGCTCATGGAGGCCTTGTTCAGGGCGTCGATGAGGCGGGAGTAGGAGGTGCCCAGTTCCTTGGCCGCGGCGCTGATGCGCACAATCCACAGAGCCCGCATTTCCCGCTTGCGGGCCTTGCGGTCACGATACGCGAAACACAAACCGCGTTCCACGCTCTCGCGAGCGGTGCGGTACAGAACCGCCCGGCCGCCCACGCTGCCCTTGGCCAGCTTCATATATTTTTTGTGGCGCTGATTGTTTTTGACGCCGCCTTTAACACGCATGATCGTTCCCCTTTACTAAACTTCGGCTTTCCGGTTCCAATTCCATGGCCAGGTCGCCCGGGAAGAGAATTGGAATTACTTGGCGCCCGCGTACGGCAGCATCTTCTGGATGGAACCGATATTGGCCCCGTCCACCGTGGTGGCGGTGCGCAGGTCGCGCTTCCGCTTGGTGGTCTTGCTGGTCAGGATGTGACGGGCATACGCCTTGAAGCGCTTAACCTTGCCGCTGGCGGTGATTTTGAAACGCTTGGCCGCGCCGCGGTTGGTTTTCATTTTGGGCATGATAGCCTCCTCGAGTGGACTCAAATATTCGCTGCGGTAAAATTTTCAGGAACGCCGTCTCTTCGGCTTACTTGCCGGCCGCGCCCGTCAGGAACTTGTTCTTGGCCTTGACCTTGGCCGCCTTGCCTTTGAGCTCGCGCAGGTAATAGAGCTTGGCCCGGCGCACCCGGCCTTCGCCGACCAGTTCGATCTTGTCGATGTTGGGGGAGTTGAGCGGAAAAATACGCTCCACCCCGACACCGTAGGAAATTTTGCGCACGGTGAAGCTGGCGTCGGCCGTGCCCCGGCGATGGCGGATGACCACGCCCTTGAAGACCTGGATACGTTCCTTGTCGCCTTCCTTGATGCGCACGGAGACGGCCACGGTGTCGCCCACCCGGAAAGCGGGAAGGTCAATCCTCAATTGTTCCTGATTGATGTGGTATATGGCGTCCATGTCCTAACTCCTCAAAAAACGTAATCATTTTTAGATATTGGGCGGGGCGGTTGGTTTTTTCGCACAAGTCCGCCAGTCGCAAAGGGGTACTATATCCCAAGTGCCGCCGATTATCAAGCCTTTTTTACGGGCCGGCGCGCCTTTTCGGCTTCGGACGGTTCGGGGCGGTTCAGGACCCGACGGGCCTCGGCCGACAGTTCGGCCCTGGCCAAAAGTTCGGGCCGGGCGGCCAGGGTGCGGGCCAGGGAGGCGCGGAGGCGCCACTCGGCCACTTCCCGGTGGTTGCCCGACAAAAGGGTCGGGGGCACGGCCAGGCCCCGGAATTCCGGCGGCCGGGTGTAGTGCGGGTATTCCAGGAGGCCCGCGCCGTGGCTTTCCTCGTCGGCCGATTCGGGCTTGCCCATGAAACCCGGGACCAGGCGGGCCACCGCCTCCATCAGGGCCATGGCCGGCACCTCGCCGCCGTTGACCACATAGTCGCCGATGGAGATTTCCTCATCCACCATTAAATCTATGACCCGCTGGTCCAGCCCCTCGTAGCGGCCGCAGACCAGCAAAAGGCGTTTTCTGGCGGCCAGTTCGGCCACCCTGGCCTGGGTCAGGCGGGTTCCCGAAGGGCTGAGGTAGATCCGCCAGGGCCGGGGCTCCCCCCGGGAGGCGGCCTCGATGGCCGCGGCCAGGGGCTCGGGCTTCAAGACCATGCCCGGCCCCCCGCCGTAGGGCCGATCATCCACGGTCCGGTGGCGGTCGGGGGCGAAGTCGCGAGGGGTGGTGAGGTGAACCTCTATGAGTTGTTTCTCAATGGCCTTGGCCATGAGGGACTCGGACAGAAACGAACTGAAGAGGTCGGGAAAGATGGTGATCAGGTCAAAGCGCATGGCTTCGGGCTCCTGGCGGTTTTATTGACCCGCCGGCTGGACTGGTTCAGCGTGATTTCGGCCCAGCCCGAAATCACCGGGACTTGGCCGGCCGGGAATGGATATATTCAGCCACCAAATA
>JAVBTP010000027.1:0-4554 GCA_031556115.1 Candidatus Adiutricaceae bacterium | reverse complement strand
ACCGGGTTCTTGTCCAGGTTCAGCGCCTCAAAGGCCAGGTTCAGTTCCACCGACCGGTCGGCGTCATTTTTGCGCGGACGCCGTCTGGCCACGTCGGGGTGAACGGTGTTCTGCAAGGCCCGGTCCATGGACTTCAAGACTGAAAACAATTCCTTTTCCGACAGCATGCCCACCATCTCGGGAGTCAGGCCGAAAATTTCAAAAGGATTCTTTGACATTGGCAATAACTGACTGAGCGGGGCTTAGGACTCCTCCTCGGTTATCTTATTGGCGGGCGCCAGGCGGTCCAGGGCGGCCTGGTAAACGCCGTGGGGGGTGATGGGGCTCAAGGTGATGTGGCCGGCCCGGGCGTGGGCCACGTCGGTGGTCGGGTGATCCGCCTCATCGGCGGTGAGGACCGTCTGGGACGCTCCCCGCAGGCGCTGGTACATTATCGAACCGTCGGGATGAGGCTCGCCCTCGTAATAATCCTCGGCCGGGGTGGGATGGGGCCGGGTCCAGACCCATTCGTTGCGGCCGGTGGAGAGCTGGTCGGGGATGTTGAGATTGACCGCCACCCCCTGGGGGAGGTTCCACGAACTGAAATTGTCCACCACCCCGATGACGATATGGGCGGCCCGCTTCCAATCGTAGACGTTGGTGCGCTCCACCGAGGCGGCCAGGGCCGGGTAACCGGCGGCGGCGGCCTCCACGGCCGCGGCCACGGTGCCCGAATAGTTGATGTCAAAACCCAGGTTCGTGTCGTCATTGATGCCGCTGACCACCAGGTCCACCGGCTCTTTGGCCAGCACGGTGAAGCCCAGGCGGGCGCAGTCGGCCGGGGTGCCGTAGACGGCGAAACCCAAGGCGCCGTCGGGCATGGCCCAGGGGGCCACCTTGATGGGCGCACGCAGCGTCACCGACTGGGAGGCCGCGCTGCGCTGCCCGTCCGGAGCGCAGGCCGTCACGTGGTGCCCCCGGGCCTTGAGCGCCGCATAGGCGGCCAAGAGGCCGGGGGCCATCAAACCATCGTCATTGGTCAATAGGATATGCAAAACCGCACCTCAATGGAATAATTTCGCAGGAATAATTTCGCAGGAATAGTTTCATGGATCAGTTAAAGACCTTGGGCCGGTCGAAATCCGGCAGATAATGGCCGGCGGCCGACAGGTCCTGAACAAAGGTGTTGATCAGCCCGCACTGGACGGCCAGATCCATGGCGCCGTCATATTCCCGGACGCTTAAGTGGCGGGTCAGGCCGGGGAAGGCCCGAAACTCCTCGGGATGGCTGCGCACCAGATGGGTCGGGTGATACTGGGCCATAAGACTCAGATGCACCGTGGGGCCAAAGGTGTCCGACAGCCAGGGCAGCATGGCGGCGGTCCGGGCCAGGTCATCGGGCAAAACCAGGTGGCGGATCAAAATGCCCCGGCGGGCCAACCCCCGGCTATCCATTTGCAAAGTCCCCACCTGGCGGAACATCTCCTTCAAGGCGATCCGATTGACCTTGGGGTAGTCGCCGGCCCCCAGCAGACGGGCCGCCCGCGAATCAGGCTGATCGAGGTCCGCCCCCGGAGCCACGGCCATCTTGGCGTCCGGCAGATAGATGTCCACCAGCCCGTCCATGAGTTTCAGGGCCGTCAGGGAATCATAGCCCCCGGTGTTATACACCACCGGGATGGATAGCCCCCTCTTCCTGGCCTGGCCCAGGGCCACGGCCAATTGCCCCGCATAGGGCGTCGGGGAGACCAGGTTGATGTTGAAGGCCCCCCGGGCCTCCAGTTCCAGCATGATGTCGGCCACCTCTTCCGGCGGAACATCACGGCCGGATTCGGTCTGGGAAATCTGCCAGTTCTGGCAAAAGACGCAACGCAGGACGCAGCGGGTGAAAAAAATGGTGCCCGAACCGCCCTCTTCGCCCGAGCCGTAGCCGGAAATGGGCGGCTCCTCCCCCGGATGGAGGAGGGCCGAGGAAACCCCCACCAGGCGTCCGGCGCCGCAGCGGCCTTTTTCCCCTTCCGCCCGCCGGGCGCGGCAGGCGTGGCCGCAGAGTTGGCAATACTCGTCGGGGCTGGCCTTGGCGCCACTACTCATGTTTCACCGCCTTCGGTTGGGGCCCGCGCCCGGGTTTCCATTTTTACGAAACAAGCCCATGACGCTTCCAGCGGCCGCCGGAGCCTGGGCGGCCCTGGGCCCGTCACTATCGTGAAACAATGGTGACTCACGCTTCCGGTGAACGCCGGAGAGGCTTACCGGGCCCCCGATGCCCGCGCGGCGCGGCCGGCCGGATGCGGGCGCGATGGGCCCGCCGTTTGGCCATCGGCTTTTCGGAACCAAAGACGACCTGGAGGAACTGGTCGATGTCGTTGACTTCGATGAATTCCATCCGGTGGCGGATCTGGGGGGGGATGTCCTCCAGATCTTTCACGTTCTGCCGGGGGATGATGACCTTCTTGATGCCGGCCCGCAACGCGGCCAGGGATTTCTCCTTCAGGCCGCCGATGGGCATGATCTGGCCGCGCAGGGTGATCTCCCCGGTCATGGCCACATCCTTGGGCACGGGCCGGTCGGTGAGGGCGGAAATCAGGGCGGCCACGAGCGAGACCCCGGCCGAGGGGCCCTCCTTGGGCACGGCGCCGGCCGGCACGTGGATGTGGATGTCGAGGTCTTCGTAAAAATCGGGGGAGAGGCCCAGATCCGCGGCCCGGGAGCGGGCGTAGGCCACGGCCGCCTGAGCGCTTTCCTTCATGACGTCCCCCAGCTGGCCGGTCAGGGTGAGGTTCCCCTTGCCGGGCATGGTCCGGACCTCGATATACATCAGCTCCCCGCCGAACTCGGTCCAGGCCAGGCCGGTGGCCACCCCCACCTGCCCGTCGGCCCGTTCGGGTTCGGGCAGAATTTCAGGGGGCCCCAGATATTTATGGAGCGAGACCGGGGTGATCCGATACGGGCCGGGCCGGCCTTCGGCCACCTTGCGGGCCACCTTGCGGCAAATGGCGGCCAGTTTTTTGTCCAATCCCCTGAGGCCGGCCTCCTGGGTGTAGGAGGCAATGATCTTCTTCAGGGCGGTGTCGGTAAAAACCAGTTGCTCCCGGGTCAGGCCGTGGCTGGTCACCAGCCGGGGGATGAGGTGCCGTTTGGCGATCTCCACTTTCTCCTCGGCCGTGTAGCCTGAAAGCTGAATCACCTCCATGCGGTCCTCCAGGGCCTGGGGTATGGGGTCCAGGAGGTTGGCGGTGGTGATGAACATGACTTTCGACAGGTCAAAGGGCAGGTTCAGATAGTGGTCGGAAAAGGCGTTGTTCTGCTCCGGGTCCAACACTTCCAAGAGGGCCGAGGCCGGGTCGCCCCGGAAATCGGCGCCGATCTTGTCCACCTCGTCGAGCATGAAGACCGGGTTGTTGGCGCCGGCCGTCTTCAACCCCTGGATGATGCGGCCGGGCAAGGCCCCGATATAGGTGCGGCGATGGCCGCGAATCTCGGCCTCGTCGCGCATGCCGCCAAGGGAAAAGCGCACGAAGTTGCGGCCCATGGCCCGGGCGATGGATTGGCCCAAAGAGGTCTTGCCCACCCCCGGAGGCCCGACGAAACAGATGATGGGCCCTTTTTGCTTTTTGTGAAGCTTGCGCACGGCCAGGTATTCCAAAATGCGGTCCTTGACTTTTTCCAGATTGTAATGGTCCGCGTCCAGAACCTTTTTGGCGGCGATGAGATCGAGGTGGTCGCGGGTGGAGACCGACCAGGGCAGATCCAGAATCCAGTCCAGATAGGTGCGGATCAGGCTGGACTCGGCCGCGTCGGGATGGGTCCACTCCATGCGGGCCAACTGTTTCATGGCCTCGGTGGAGACCTCCTTGGGCAGCCGGGCTTTTTTGATCGTGGCCCGGTATTCGGCGATCTCGTCGTCACGGGCGCTGTCCTCGCCCAGTTCGCGTTTGATGGCCCGCAGCTGTTCACGCAGGGAATATTCGCGCTGGGATTTATCCATCTCCTCGCGGGCCTCGGAATCGAGCTTGGCCTGCATGGTGGCCACTTTCAGCTCCTGGCCCAGAAAATCGTTGACCAGGCGCAGCCGTTCCATGGGCGCCACCGCCTCCAGCACCCTCTGGGCCATATCCACCTTGACCCTGAGGTTCGAGGTCACCAGATCGGCCAGCCGGCCCGGGTCGTCAATATTGTCCAGAATGGAGACCACTTCGTCGGAGAGCACTTCCTTGAGCTGCAAAATCTTTTGGCTTTGCTCCCTGACGTTGCGCATCAGGGCTTCCAGTTCGACCGAAGCTTCCGGAGCCGGCAGTTCCGGCAGGGTTTCAATTCGCACCCGGAGATAGGGTTCGCGGGCCACCACCGAAGTCAGGCGGGCCTTGGCCAGCCCCTGGACCAGGACCTTCAGGCGGCCGTCGGGCATTTTGAGCTGCCTGAGAATCATGGCCACCGTACCCACCTGATAGATATCCTCGGGGCCGGGCTCGTCTTTGGTGTGGTCCTTCTGGGCGGCGATGAGCACCAGCTTGTCATTGTCCTGGGCGGCCTCCACCGCGGCCACGGAAATATCGCGGCCGATGAAGAGCGGCA
>JAVBTP010000236.1:0-3713 GCA_031556115.1 Candidatus Adiutricaceae bacterium | reverse complement strand
GTGGGCAAGAGCGTCACCCCCAGACGCCCGGGGAGCGGGGCCAGCAACCGGAACAGGGGCACCTGTTGGGTGATGGGCCAGACCGTCAGGGAGCCGGGGTTCATGGCCGAGACCTGGCCGATGTCGAATTTTTCCCGCACGGTCTGCTCCAGCAGGGCCTCGGCCTGTTTCATGGCCGCATACTGCAGGGCGTTGGCAAAGATCCGCTCCATGGAGGAAGAGGGGTAGGAACGGCCCCATTCGGACAGTTCCGCGCCTTCGGTGGCCAGATAGGGAAAAGCCCGGCCCAGAGCCCCCAGATTCTGACGCAGCAGCGGGCTGGTGAAGGTGACCTCTCCTACTCGCACCTGATCGTCCTCCAGAACGGTCAGGCCGCAGAGCTTGGCCGCGGCCCGGGGGCGGGCAATGGTTTGGGCTTCTTGGGCCAGGCCGGCCAGAAGGTTCAGGGCCTTGGTTTGTTGGCCCCTGATACCCAGCTTGCGGCCGACGGCTTCCAGGTCGAAAGCCACGGGCGTTTCGTCGATGATGATACAGGTGGTCTGGTCCATGGTGGTCTGGTCTATGGTCATGCGTTCCCCTCGCCCTTGATTTATGCGGTGGTCCGGTCACCCGGTCCTGGCGGCATGGTATCATTAACCCGCCTTTGGCGCAACCGGGCGCGTCACGACTTCAGGCCCGGAGGGGCGGCGGGCCTTTTTCCCGTCAATATTTCCGCGCTCCGGCGGTCTGAGGTTTGACATGTTCGCCACTTTTGAGCTTGAGCAAAAATTGAAAAAACTCGACGCGCGCCTGACCGGTTTGGGCCGCCTGGCGGTGGCCTTTTCGGGAGGGGCGGACAGCGCCTTTTTGCTGAAAGCGGCTTCACGGGTGCTCCCGGCCGCCGATATCCTGGCCCTCACCGTCAAGGCCGAGATTTTTCCCGCCTGGGAGGCGGCCGAGGCCGTGGCCCTGGCCGCCGACCTGAAGACCGAGCACGTGACGCTGGAGGTCAGCGCTTTGGATGTGCCCGAAGTGGCGGCCAATCCGCCCGATCGCTGCTATCACTGCAAAAAGAACCTGTTTCGGTATTTGCTGGCCGAGGCCCGCCGGCGGGGCTTCACCGTCCTGGCCGACGGCGGCAACTTCGACGATCAGGACGATTACCGGCCGGGAATCACCGCGGCCCGGGAATTGGGGGTGATCAGCCCCCTGGCGGAGGCCGGCCTCACCAAGGCCGAGGTGCGCGAAGTGTCGGCCTCTTGGGGGCTCTCCACCTGGGACAAACCCGCCTACGCCTGCCTGGCCTCCCGCTTCCCCTATGGCCGGGCCTTGACCCGGGAAGGCCTGGACCAGGTGGAGCGGGCCGAGGACTTTTTGCGTTCTCTGGGGTTTCGGGAGCTGCGGGTGCGCCACCACGGTCCCGTGGCCCGCATCGAAGTGGGGGGCGACGAGCGGCGGCGTTTTTTCGACGAAGCCTTTATGGACCGGACGCATGACTATATTCGGTCATTGGGCTTCGCCTTTGTGGCCCTGGACCTGGCCGGCTATCGTTCCGGCGGGTTCAATGAGGCGGTCCCCCCGGCTGAGAGGAAGAAGTATTCCTGATCCCTGAAAGGGGGGCGGCGGCCGCGATCGCGTGTTTCACGAAACATGATTTTATGGGGGTGATTTTTTCGGGCACGCTTATAGATCCGGTGGTTAAACATATTCATTCTCGGACGACCAAGCCTCTGTGATTTCGGGCTTTGCCAAAATCACCCTGAATAAGTTTAATCGGCGGGTCAATATTCGCCGGTCCGATGGCGGATTCTGTCGGTCACTTCCGGCGGCAAGTCGCAGGCGGCCCCGGCCTTCAGGGCGCCGCTGAGGTCATCCAAAACCAGTTCAGACAGCGTCTTGGCCACCTCTTCCTCTTCAAAGGCGATGGCCGTGACCCCGAGATTGCACAAAAGGCCCTTGTCGTTGAGGAAGCGGGCCCGAACCAGAACCCGCAGATTCGGATTGAGTTCCCTGGCCGCGGTCACCGTGGCCGCGGCCAGGGAGATCTCGGGGATGGTGACCACCAGATAGCGGGCCTTTTCAACGCCGGCCGCGCGGAGCACGTCGTTCTTGGAGGAATCGCCAAAAACGGCGTGGCGCCCCCGGTCGGTCAGTTCGTTGACCGTGTCCACGTTGAGGTCGATGACCACCGGCACCAAGCCCTGTGCGTTCAAGGCCTCCGCCACCTGACGGCCGGTGGGGCCATACCCCGCCACCACGGCCCGGCCGGCGTCCTCCTCTTCGGCGCTCAAGACGGCCTCCTCCACCTGGTTGCCTTTCATGGCTTTGCGGTCGGCCCGGCGGCTTAAGGCGTGCCAGAGCCGGGGACACCGCTGGAGCCGAGCTTCGATTCGCGGCACTCCGCGGACCAGGCCGGGGTTGACGGTGATGGAGACCAGACAGCAGATCACCAGAAGGCTGTGGACTTCGGCGGGGATGAGGTTCAGCCTTTCAGCCGCCTGGGCCAGGATGAAGGAAAATTCCCCCACCTGGGCCAGACCGGTGGCCACGGTGAGCGCGGTGCGGACCGAATAGCCCAGAAGGGAAACCACCACCATGGCCACCAAAGGTTTGGCCGCCAGAACGATGAAGAGGCAGGCCAGAACCAGCCCGGGGTGGGCGGCGATGAAGGCCGGCTCGAAAAGGAAACCCACCGAGACGAAAAAGAGCACGGAAAAGGCGTCTTTCAGGGGCAAGAGGTCGGCCCCGGCCTGGTGGCTGACCGGGCTTTTGCCCACCACCAGGCCGCCGAGAAACGCCCCCAGCGCCATGGAGGCGCCAAAGGCCCAGGCCGCGCCCACGGCGGTGGCAAAGGCCATCACCAGCACGGTCAGGGTGAACAGCTCCTGGGAGCGGGTCTTGGCCGCCTGGATCAGGATCCAGGGCACCACCTGGCCTCCCACCACCAGGATGACCACCCACATGGCCGTCAATTTCAGGAGGGCCACGCCCAGGCTCATCAAAAGCGTCCAGGCCCCCACCCCCTGTCCGGTGCCCGCGGCCGCGGCCAGGCCGGGCAGGAGCACGAGCACCAGTACGGTGAAAATATCCTCCACAATGAGCCAGCCCACCGCCACATGGCCGTGGATGGTCTCCAGCACCCGGTTGTCGGCCAGCACCCGCAGAAGCACCACGGTGCTGGCCACGGCCAGTCCCATCCCCAACACCAGGCCGGCCCCGGTGCTGAAGCCAAAAGCCCAGGCCGTCAGGGTCCCCAGCACGGTGGCCGCCGCGCTCTGGGCCACGGCGCCGGGCACGGCCACCCCTTTGACAGCCATAAGGTCCTTGAGGTTGAAGTGCAGCCCCACTCCGAACATCAGCAAAATCACCCCGGCCTCCGCCAGTTCGGCGGCCAGTTCGGCGTCGGCCACAAAGGGGAAATAGGGGAAATGGGGGCCGGCCAGAAAACCGGCCACCAGATACCCCACAATGGGCGACACCCCCGCCGCCCGGGCCAGAAACCCGAACGGCAAGGCCAGGACAAAGCCCACCGCCAAGAGCTCTAAAAGGGGATACGAAGGCATGGGCCAGCCTCCTTTCAAGGGTGTGTTTCTTTAAAGCGCGGTGCGGGCGGGGCGGTTTTCGGCGCGGCCCTCCGGGTGCAGCCGTTATTGACCCGCCGGCTGAACCTGTTCAGCGTGATTTCGGCAAAGCCCGAAATCACCGGGACTTGGCCGGCCGAGAATGAATATATT
>JAVBTP010000265.1:0-3190 GCA_031556115.1 Candidatus Adiutricaceae bacterium | reverse complement strand
ACCGGTTTTGACGCCACCGGCTATGTTCGCTGGGTCTATGGCCAAAAGGGGGTCAATCTGCCCAAAGAGGCCCAAAAGCAGGCCGGCGCCGGCCGTCAGGTGGCCAAGGATGATCTGCGCCCGGGTGATTTGCTGATTTATCGCGACCCGGACAGCAAGGGCGAGGCCTATCACGTGGGCATTTATACCGGCCAGGGCAATTTTTTGCACGCCACGGCCAAGACCGGCGTGGTCAATGAGACCGCCGCGTTCGGCCCCCAATATGCCCCCTATTTTATGGGCGGCCGGCGGTATTTCGACGACCCCAAAGCCGCGCCTCTTTCCGACGCCCAAAAAATGGCCGCGGCCAGTTCCGCGGTGAAGCTGGCCTTATCCGAGTTGGGCCCCAACGACAAACTGGTCCGGCCGATCATCAAACCCAAAGCTTCCGCCAAGTCGAGCGGCAAAGCCAAATCAGGCGGCAAACCCAAAAAGAAATAGAGTTCGGCTGAAGCGGGCGGTCTCTTGGTCGGAGCCGTCCTTGGGCATGACGACCATAAAAAGGCGATGAGGCGATCGCCTTTTTATTATGCCTGAAAAATGTTCGCCGCCCGCCGGCCCGCTTTTTCAAGATTTACGGAATCCTCTCCAATGAAAGACCAGAGCCTTGAAAGATAAATCGCCCTCAACCCGCCGCCGCCCTTCCCAGGGCGCCGCCACCCGGCCGCCCCGCGATCGGGACCATCGCCCCGGATTTCGCCGCCAGAGGGAGCCCAAACCCGAACCGTACGACTTCCGCCTGGACATCGCGCCCCAGGTGGCCAAAGCCCTGTCGCGCATCGGCGTTCCCGAGGACGCCCCCTTCGTTCCCGATCCCTTTCAACTGGAGGCCGTGCGCCTGGGCGAGGCCGGCGACGTCATCGTTTCCGCGCCCACGGGCAGCGGCAAGACCTGGATCGCCGAACAGGCCATCAGCCGGGAACTGGCCCGGGGCGGGCGCTGTTGGTACGCCTCGCCGCTGAAGGCTTTGTCCAACGCCAAATTTTTGGAATTCGGCCGCCTCTTCGGTCCAGAAAACGTGGGGCTTTTGACGGGCGACCACAAAGTCAACCTCGACGCGCCCCTGATCATCGGGACCACCGAAATTTTGCGCAATCAGCTCTACGACGCCCAGAGTCGCGGTCGCGACCTGGATACCGACCTGGTCATCCTCGATGAGGCCCATTATTTAGGCGATCGGGAGCGAGGCGTGGTCTGGGAGGAGGTGCTCATCTACCTGCCGGCGCGGGTCAAGCTGCTGCTCTTGTCAGCCACCGTGGCCAACAGCGGCGAGTTGGCCGCCTGGCTGGGGCGGAGCCGGGGGCGGGAAGTGGCCGTGGTCACCGGCGGTGAGCGGCCGGTGCCTTTGGTGGGCCTGTGCTTGTGGCCTTCGGGCCATCTGGCGGATCTGGCCTCGGTGGCCCGCCGAGGCGGCGGCGAGCGGCGCGGCCGGCGGGCCTTTTTCAACATCCAGATGCCCAACGCCAAGATCATGGCCGCGCTGCGCGAGCTCGACCTCTTGCCGGCCATCTTTTTTCTGAAATCGCGGGCCGACTGCGACGCGGCCCTGGGCCACTTGGGCGGTCCCCCTCAGGAGAGCCTGGAGCGTTTCGAAACCCGCCAAGCCCTGCTGGATGAGTATTTGGAAAAATACCCGTTTCTGGCCGACCACCCCCACCTGGGCCGGCTGCGGCGCCAGGCCGTGGCCGCCCACCACGCCGGGCATCTGCCCCACTATAAACTCATGGTGGAGGATCTGATGAGCCGGGGGCTTTTGGACGCCATCTTTGCCACCAGCACGGTCTCCGCCGGGGTCAACTTCCCGGCCCGGACCGTGGTCATTCGCCAGAGCGACCGCTTTGACGGCCAAGGTTTTGCCGATTTGACGGCCAACGAGTTCACCCAGATGACCGGCCGGGCCGGCCGCCGGGGCCGTGACCATATCGGCTTCGCCCTGATGGTGCCCGGGCCGCATATGGACTTAACCCTGATGGCCGGCCTCTTCAACTCGCCCCCCGACCCGGTGAAGAGCGGGTTGACCGTCAACTTCCCCATGGTCCTGAACCTGTTGAACGCCTATAAGCCGCAGGAGGTGCGGCGCCTGCTGTCCGCCTCACTGGCCGCCTGGCAGGAGGCGGCGTCCGAGGGCCGCCGCCCGACGCGAAAAGCTCTCACCCAGGCCACGGATGACCTGTACGAAGCCTTTGAATGGCACGTGCGTTTTCTGCGGCAAGAGGGGCTGGTGGACGCCGGAAACCGCCTCACCCCGGACGGTGAATGGGCCACGGAACTGCGCCTGGAGCATCCCTTGGTTTTTTACGCCGGCATCAAGGCCGGGGCCTGGCCCCTGGACCCGGCCGCCCTGCCCGGGGCCGTGGCCGGCCTGGTGTCGGATAAGGAATCCAACCAGCCTCCGCCGCGCCGCAAGCCCCCCGCCCGGCTTACCGACCCGTTGACCGGCCTCATCCTGGCCGTGGGGCCCATGCTGGCCCGGCTGGAGGAAGCCGGCTTCGCCACCCCCGTCTTCAACCTGCGCCCGGCCTGGGCCATGTGGTCCTGGGCCACCAAGGGTGATTTTGACGAGGCCGTGGAGTTGTTGGGCTTGGGGGCCGGCGACCTGGCCATGCTGGCCCTGCGGGCCGCCGACCACCTGCGCCAGGTGGCCGGCCTGAAAACCCACGACCACCTCACCCGCGCAGCCCGCGACGCCATCTTCAAAATCATCAAAGAACCCGTCAGTTCCCCCCTCTAGGCGCCTGTGACTCTTAAAGTTACAGGCGCCTAGTACCCCGTAACTTAAGAAGTTACGGGGTACTAGTGTCCTGAGTCAAGAATACGCTCACAATATTTTCCGACTGCTTCTATGATTTGGTCGGCGGTTTTGACCCACACGAAGGGCCGTGGGTTCTCGTTGTGGGCGACGATGAATTCTTTGATGGCGCCCTCAAGTGCCTTGACGCTTCGGTGCGCTCCTCTTTTGATCTGCTTGTTCGTCAATTCCGCGAACCACCGTTCTACCAGATTCAGCCAGGGATGTAAATCGGCATGCAAAAATGACCCACTATAGGGTGTAATAGGCACGTAAAAATGACCCACCGCAGCCGCCTGCCGCTATGATGCCATAGCGGAGGTTTAAGGAGATGTTGACGGTGGATATGATAAGGAAAGTACG
>JAVBTP010000162.1:0-4914 GCA_031556115.1 Candidatus Adiutricaceae bacterium | reverse complement strand
CGCCGCCGGATCCATCGGGGTCCGGTCGCCGGACAGGGCCACCGCCCTGAGGTTTTCGATATTGACGTCGAAACCGGCCCTGCAGCCGGAAAATTCGGGAATCATGCCCAGGCGGTCGCGGCCGCGCACAGTGACCACATAGGGTTCCAGTTCGCCGATCAGGGCGGGGGCATGGCCATTGTTGACGTCGGCCACCCAGTGGGCCAGACCGCTGCCGGCCAGGGCCTCGTTCAAGGCCTCGGACAACCCGGCCGGGGCGAGCTCGTCGGGCATGCCGCAGGAAAAAAGGCCGGAAAATTCGCCCAAGAGGGTGGTCTGGCTGACTTCAATGACATTGCACCGAAAATCGGACAAGGCCCGGCTGACCTGATAAATGATGCCGGGGCGGTCGTGGCCGACGATGGTGACCATAACTTTTCGCATAAAGACCTCGAATGGGTGTCAGGCGAGGTGGAGATTCGCCGGCGTTCGCCGTGGCCGGTTTCAGCCACTTCGCCACGCCTCCTCCCCCTGTTGGCCAAATGCGAATGATACCACCCACCTATGATAAAGTCAAATGCCTGACGCCGGCCAAACATTCTTTGGTGACCGTGACGTGGCCGTCCGGGAAGACATGAGTTTCGTCACCGGATCCATGGCATGCAGGAAACGGGCTTGACGAAAGAGCGCGGCGGCGGTATAATTTTCGAAAATCGAAAATAAAAAATAAGGCAACCCTATGAACACCCTCAGTCTCGAAAAATCCACTCTCTCCGAACGGGTCACCAAGCTCCTCCGCCAGCACATCCTCTCCGGAGCCTGGCCCGCCGGCGCGCAACTGAAGCAGGAGGAACTGGCCGCGCGGTTCGACATCAGCCTCGGATCCCTGCGCGAGGCTTTGCGTACCCTTCAGGCCGACGGCCTGGTGACCATCGCCCCCAACCGCGGGGCCCAGGTGAGCGACCTTTCGGCGGACGAGGCCGGCGAGATTTTTGACATCCGCGCTTTTTTGGAACTGGGAGCCCTGGGCCTGGCCTGGCCCCGCCTGACCGAGCCGGATCTGGCCGAGGCGGAAAGTCTCATCCGCCGCATGGACGAGGCCGAAGACACGGCCCGGTGGTCGGGCCTGAACCGCGAGTTTCACGAAACCCTCTACCGGCCGGCCGGCCGGCCCAAGCTTCTGGGCCTGATCGCGAACCTGCACGACAATGTCGGCCGCTATCTGCGCCTGTACCTCGATACCATGAATTTTCAGGCTGAATCCCAAAGCGAACACCGGGCCCTGGTCGAGGCCGGCCGACGAAACGACCTGCCCGCCGCCGAAAACATTTTACGGAACCATCTGAGCCACGCCCGGCGACAGCTGGTCCAATATTTACTGAGGAGGGACACCCAATGAGCGCCAACCCCAACGCCTTGACCAGCCGCATACGGAAATTCAAAGATCTCTATTTGGCGGCCAAACCCACCATCAGCGTGGAACGGGCCCGCCTTTTCACCGAATCCCACCAGGCGACCGAGGGCCAGGCGGCCATCATCCGCCGGGCCAAAGCGTTTCTCGAGGTCTGCCGTAAAGGCCCGGTGACCATCTTCGACGACGAGCTCATTGTCGGGAGTATTGGCGAATACCTCAAGTCCGGAGTGGTCTGCCCCGAATACTCATGGAGTTGGGTGGAACGGGAAATGGACGGTTTCGCCGGCCGCGGCCAGGATCCGTATTTCATTGACGAGGAGGCCAAAAAACTTCTCCGCCGGCAGGTCTTTCCCTATTGGAAGGGCCGGAGCCTGGAGGAAACTTTTCTGGCCCGCCTGAACCCCGAGACGGCCCGCATCCGGGTGGACACGGGCATCATCGACAACGACTCCAAGTGGCGCAACGCGGTGGGGGAGATTACCGCCGACTACCCTGACCTCATTTTCAAAAAAGGCTTTGCCGGCCTCAAGCGGGAGGCCGAGGAACGGTTGGCGGCCCTCTCCCCCGCCACGCCCGAGGCCCAGGAACAGATGGATTTCTATACGGCCGCGGCCCTGGCCGCCGAAGCCATCATGACCCTGGCCGACCGCTATGCCCAAAAAGCCGAGGAGTTGGGCCGGCCCGACCTCGCCCGCATCTGCCGCAAGGTGCCCCACAACCCGCCCGAGACCTTCGCCGAGGCCTTGCAGGCCGTCTGGTTCACCCAGATGGGCTCCATCCTGTCGGAAAACTCCCTGGCCTTGAATCTGGGCCGCTTTGACCAATACACGTATCCGTATTACGAGGCCGACCTGGCCGCCGGCCGCCTCGATCCCGAACAGGCCCAGGAATTGGTGGACGCCTTGTGGCTCAAGCTCTCGGAATGGGTCTGGGTTATTTCGGCCAACACGGCCAAATATTTTGCCGGCTACAACGCCTTTCAGAATTTGACTGTGGCCGGCCGCACCCGCGACGGCCGCGACGCCACCAATGCCGTTTCCTATCTGTGTCTCCAGGCCAGCCGCCGGGTCAAAACCCACCAGCCGGGTCTGTCGGTGCGCATCCACCCCGACACCCCCGACCGTTTCCTGATGGCCGTCTGCGACCTGATCGCCGAAGGCACGGGCTTTCCGGCCGTGCACAACGACCGCCTGGGCTCGGAAATGCTTCTGGCCGCCGGCCTCACCCCCGAGGACGCCCGCGACTGGAGCAACTGCGGCTGCGTGGTACCCCATTTTCGCAAAATTGGGGAATGGACCTCGGCGGTCAACGTCAACCTGGCCGCGGCCTTGGAATTCGCCTTGAATGAGGGCCGCGGCCGCCTCAATCCCCACCTCGGCGGCCTGGCGGAAAAGCCGGCCCGCGAGTTCGCCTCTTTCGAAGAGGTCAAGGCCGCCTTCTTCAAACAGGTGCGCCACCTCGTCAACCACTCGGTCATCGGCACCATCACCGCCCAGCGGATTCACGCCGAAATGGTGCCCCGCCCCTATCTTTCCCTTCTGGTGGAAGGTTGCCTGGAAAAGGGTCTGGATCTCTCCCGGGGCGGGGCCAAGTATAACCTGGGCCCGGTTCTCACCGGCATCGGCCTGGCCGACAGCGCCAACTCCCTGGCGGCCATCAAAAAGCTGGTCTTTGACGACCATCGATACACCCTGGGCCAAATGGCCGAAGCCCTCGACAAAGACTGGCAGGGCTTTGAGGAAATGCGCCGGGCCGCTCTGGCCGCTCCCAAATACGGCAACGACGACGACTACGCGGACCGCCTGGCCACGGAGATTTCCGATTTCTATCACCGGGAGATCGTGGCCCGCACCGACCTCTTCGGTTCGAAATTCAACTCGGCCTTCATGGGCATTTCCAACTACATCCCGGCCGGGGGCATCATCGGCGCCACCCCGGACGGCCGTCGGGCCAGGACGCCCCTGACCGAAGGGCTCTCCCCCCACGCGGGCACCGACCTGACCAGCCCCACCGCGGCCATGCGTTCGGTGGCCAAGGTCAATCACGACATCCACACCGGGGGCACCCTGATGAACCTCAAGCTTTCGCCGGAACTGATGAAGGACGAACCGAGCCGCCGCAAACTGGCCGCCCTGATCCGGGCCTACTTCGCCCTGGGGGCCTTTCACATCCAATTCAACGTCATTTCCACCGAAACGCTCCGCCAGGCCCAGGAACACCCCGACGACTATCGGGATCTTCTGGTGCGGGTGGCCGGCTACAGCACCCAGTTCGTCAACCTCTCCCGCGAGGCCCAGGAAGCCATCATCGAACGCACCACCTATCAAGGGTTTTAGGCGGCGCGTCAGGCCGGACTTTGTAAAAGCCATTCCCCCTACGCTCCGCGAGTAAACCTCGCGGAGCCTTTTTGCGGCAGATGATTAAGGCATCGCTTTACGAAGCCAGGCCGCCCTTAAGGCACGGTCCGTTTCACGGCCTTTCCGCGGCGCCGCGGGAGGGCCGGGGCGACGTCTGTCATAAAGCGTTAGAGCACGCGGCGATACGGAAAACACGGGCTGTGCGACTTGCGGGGTAAGGGTTGGCGTGAAATGGATAAAGTTTCGAAAACGGTGGATCTGATGAGTGATCGTTATCAGGTGGAAGGCCTGATCTTTCAGGTGCAACGATGGTCCCTCCACGATGGGGCGGGTATCCGCAGCACCGTTTTTTTACGGGGCTGCCCGTTGCGCTGCGCCTGGTGCGCCAATCCCGAATCCTGGGCCGAGGCCGGCGTGGGCCAGTGCCGGCGGGTGACCGTGGCGGACCTGATGAAGGTTCTGGCCCGCGATGAGGTCTTTTATCGGGAATCGGGAGGCGGGGTCACCTTTTCCGGCGGAGAACCCTTGTCACAGCCTGATTTCCTGCGGGCGGCCCTGGCCGCCAGCCGGGAGGCCGGCTATCATACGGCCATCGAGACCAGCGCCTGGGCCGACTTCGACCGGGTGGGGGTTCTGTTCTCCCTGATTGACCAGGTGTTCGTCGATCTTAAGCACCTTGATGATCACCAACATCAGCGCTGGACCGGCCGGCCCAACGGGCGTATTCTGGCCAATATCCAGTGGCTGTTGGCTCACCATCCCGAAGTGGTGGTGAGGATTCCCCTGATCGCTGGAGTCAACGACCAGCCGGAACACGTTGAAGCCGTGGCCGGGTTTCTGGCGGGGAGCAAGGTCAAGGGTGTGGAGTTCATGCCGTATCACAACCTTGGCCAGGGCAAATACGGAACTTTGGGGCTGGCCGCGCCCCCCCCGTTCGCCGCGCCTTCCGAGGCCGTTCGGGCTGAACGGCAAAGCCTGTTGCGGGAGCGCGGGCTGGTGGTGATTTGAGCCCCGCCTCGCGGCTTCGGCGAAAAGCCGGCCCGGCCCGCCCGACCCTTCATCGGCTGGCCCCGCCCCGACCCCGCCGCCGGCCGCCGGCGCAGCCCCCCCCCCCAGAGTGTGGGGGGGGGTGTTCGGGCCCGCGCACGCGGCGGCGCGTGTTGG
>JAVBTP010000197.1:0-3181 GCA_031556115.1 Candidatus Adiutricaceae bacterium | reverse complement strand
GCCGTCGGACAAGGGCCTGGAAAAAGCCTGTTTTTTGCCGCCTGACTATGGTATCATGAAACGTCGTGTTTTCAGTCCGAACAGGTGATGATCATCAGCTTGAACAGAGAGATTCCAAGAGGTTTTTCCCATGGCAGTTCCAACCTTCAACCGTAAAGATCGGGCTTCGGCCAACACCCTGCGCCTCTTGGCCGCCGATATGGTGGAAAAGGCCCAAAGCGGGCATCCCGGGCTCCCTCTGGGCGCGGCCCCCATGGCCTATGTGCTTTTAAGCCGCTTTTTGAAATATGACCCCCAAGATCCCCAATGGCCGGACCGTGACCGCTTCATCCTCTCCGCCGGCCACGGGTCCGCTCTTTTATACGCCTGGCTGCACCTGGCCGGCTTTGGCCTGACCATGGAGGAATTGAAGAACTTTCGCCAATGGGGCAGCCGGACCCCTGGCCATCCGGAGCACGGGCAGACCCCTGGCGTGGAAGCCACCACCGGCCCCTTGGGCCACGGCTTCGCCATGGGGGTGGGTATGGCCATGGCCGAAAAAATGATGGCCGACCGCTTCAACCGGCCGAACTTTTCGATTTTCGATCACCAGGTCTACATTCTGGCCTCCGACGGCGACCTGATGGAAGGCGTTTCCGCCGAAGCGGCCTCCCTGGCCGGCACCCTGGGTCTGGGGAATCTCATCTGCCTGTATGACGACAACCACGTAACCATTGAAGGCCACACCGACCTGGCCTTCACCGAGGACGTGCGGGCCCGCTTTCTGGCTTACGGCTGGCAGGTCATCGTGGTCACCGAGGGGGAGGATTTAGGGTCGGTGTACATGGCCATCGACAACGCCCGGAGCGAAAGGGAACGCCCCAGCCTGGTCATGGTCAAAACCAAACTGGGGGCCGGCAGCCCCAAGGCCGATTCCCCCAAGGCCCACGGCGAGCCGTTGGGCGCCGAGGCCATTAGGGCCACCCGCGCTTTTTACGGCTACCCTGAGGATCAGGAATTCACCGTCGACCCCCGAGTGTATGACAATTTCAAGAAGCGGGGGGAAATTCAACAGGAAATTCACGCCGCCTGGCGGGAAAAGCTGGCCGCCTACGGGGCCGCCCACCCCGAGGAAGCCGCGGAATTGAAGCGCCGCCTGGAAGGGCGGCTGCCCGAGGGTTGGGAAAAAATCGCCCCGGCTTTTGCCAGGGGCGGTTCCGTGGCCAGCCGGGCGGCCTCCGGCCAGATGCTCAACGCCCTGGCCCAGGCCTTGCCCGAACTGATCGGGGGCAGCGCCGACCTGGCCCCTTCCAACAAATCGGATATAACCGGGGGCGGCTCTTTCAGCGCCTTGAACCCTGGCGGCCGCAACCTCCATTTCGGGGTGCGTGAGGCGGCCATGGGGGCCATCACCAACGGCCTGGCCCTGGCCGGAGGGATTCGGCCCTATGCGGCCACTTTTCTGGTCTTTTCCGATTTCGCCCGCCCGGCCCTGCGTCTGGCGGCCCTGATGAAACTGCCGGTCATCTGTCTCTTCACCCACGACAGCGTGGGGGTGGGTGAAGACGGCCCCACCCACCAGCCGGTGGAACACCTGGCCTCCCTGCGGGCCATCCCCGGCCTGACCGTCATCCGCCCGGCCGACGCCTATGAAACCGTCGCCGCCTGGCGTTCCGCCCTGAGCCGGGGCGGCCCGACGGTCATGGCCCTTTCGCGCCAGAATTTGCCGGTGCTTTTTCCTGAAGACTACCCGGCGGTGGCCGAGGGAGCTCTTCGCGGCGGCTATATCCTGTCGGAAGCGCCGGGAGGCGATCCGGAGGCCATTATTCTGGCCTCCGGATCCGAGATAGCCCCGGCCCTGGCCGCCCAGAAAATATTGACCGGGCGGAACCGCCGGGTGCGGGTGGTCTCTTTGCCGTCATGGGAAATTTTTGATGAACAGCCGGCGGCCTATCGTGAAACAGTGCTGCCGGCCAAGGTCACCCGGCGGCTGTCGGTGGAAGCCGGCCTGGCCCTGGGCTGGAGCCGGTATCTCGGCCCGGCCGGATCGTCTCTGTCTCTGGAACATTTTGGCGCCTCGGCCCCGGCCGGCCGCCTTTTCCCCGAGTTCGGCTTCACTCCCGAGAATATAGCCGCCCTGGTGGAAAAACTGTAAATCTTTGTTGCCGCCGATATGGCGACATGTGAAATCATAAAACCAGGCCATCCGGGGGAACGGTTGCGCCCGGATTCGAGCCACAGGACAATCCATGGAAAAAATATACGCCCAGATACTGGCTGATCACGTGGCCGATGTCATCCATCGCACCAGCGGCCTGATTCCCGCGGGAACAACGGTGACCAGCCGGCCGACGGCCCCGCCATTTTATGAATTGGCGGTGCGTATCGATTTTAAGGGCGCCCTGGCGGACAATGAAAAAGTATCGGGGTTCGTTATCTGCGGCTCGGTTGAACGCGAAGAGTCCGGGCCTCTCCTCACGGCCATTGCCCGTCATCTGGGTTTTGACGAATCCCTGGCGGACACTCCCGATGGGCCGGTGAACATTCTGAGCGAATTTTTGAACATTGTCATCGGCCTGACCGGCGCCGACTGGGCCGAACACGGTTTTGAAATGAATTTTTCAACGCCTAAAAATTTGAGCGGCCAAGCTTCGCCCGTCATTGCCGAAACTGAAACGGCCTTCCATATCGCGGTAACCACCGACATCGGCGCCACGGTGGAACTTTTGGCCGTTTTCCGCGCCTGACGGCCGACCTTGCCCGCTTTCGCCGATCATGGCCAAACCCGTGGCCCGGTTCCCTTTTCCGGGTGGCGGGCTGTCTTTTTTTCCCCAAAAACCATTTTGTTGGTTCCCAACGAACTGGTTCGCTTTCAGCTTCAGGAGCGATTTCTTCACCAAGCCGAGGGCGGATCGCCCGGGACCGGCGACTTTCCCCGTACCTTCCTGCCCCGCCTCATGACTTTCAGCTCTTTGGAAAACGCCTTGACCGCCGAACTGGGGCTTTTGGAAATCGAAGACTTGACCCGGCGTTTCATTATCAACCGCCTGGCCGAGCCCCTGGCCCGCTTCCTGCGGCCGGACGTGAATTCGGCCATGGCCCCGGAGATTTTGCGCGGGCTGGCCGACGATCTGGGCGACGGCTTTGACCGGCTCAGGCTGGCCGGCTTGACCTGGCCGCAGGTGGCGGGTTTGAAACCGGA
>JAVBTP010000075.1:0-4853 GCA_031556115.1 Candidatus Adiutricaceae bacterium | reverse complement strand
GATTCCATGCTCCTCAGGAAGCCCCAGGGGCCAGGTCACCGGCCAGTTGACCAGACCCACTCGCCGGCTCTGGCTGATCTCGCTTTCCCACAGGGTTTGGGCCAACAGCAGCCGTCGGTCGAACGAGGTGTGCCAGGCGTCCAGTTCCTCCCCCGGCTGGCGCACCATCAGGCTGGGGATACCGCAGGTGCCCGGGCCCGCGCCGGTGACGATGGCGCACCAGGCGGCCGCGGTCAGGGGCGGAAAGGTGGGGATCATCCGGGCGCTGAAACCGCCCCGGAGCAGCTTGGCCAAATTGGGCAATTGTCCTTCGGCCGCAAAACGCCGCACGTAATCAGGCAGGGCCGCGTCCACGCCCAGCATCACCAGTTTTTTGACTCGTCCCATCATACACCTCCTGGAGGGAGCCTCTGAAAATCCGCCGGGTCACCGCGCCATAGAGTGATCGCAGAGGTCCTTACCAAACAATCAATCCAACGGCGGCGGCGTCAGCCCGCGCCGAGTCAGGATTCGCTCAAGATCGCCGGCCAGTTCCGGGGAGACGTCCGGGGCCGGATGGCGCCACGCGCTCTCCTTGAGCGCGGCCAGTCGTTTTTCCATAAAATCGTCGGGCCCGCCCAAGGGGCCTCGCCGGCTCAGCCGGGGCTGATAGAGCTCCCGGCGGCAGTGCTTCACCGTGTGGGGCGAGGCCAGGAAATTCCCGCCCGGCCCGGCCCGGTGGATGATCTCCAAAGCCAAATGCTCCGGGGTCAACGCCGCGCCGGCCATGAGCCGCTCCACCATGGCCAGGATTTCCAGATCCACCAGGGCCTGGTCCAGGCTCATGGCCGCCAGGCCCCCTAAAATGCCGGCCGACTGCAAGATCAAATTGAGGCCCGCCCGGCGGCTGGCCAGGGCGGTCATCATGGCCTCATACCCGCTCTGCGGCCCCACCCGGTCGGCGTCGGTCAGGGCCCCGCCGCCGCGGGACGGCACACCGTAAAAGCGGGCCATTTCCGCGCCCCAGGCCAGGCAGAGGGCCTGTTCGGGCGCGCCGACGCTGAGGCCGCCGGTGCGGGGGTCCATAACCGTGCTCTGGAGGCCGTACACCATGGGCGCGCCCGGCTTCAGGATCTGGGCCAGGGCCATCACCCCCAGAATCTCGGCATTGCTCTGGGCCAGAAGACCGGCCAGGGTCATGGGCGCGGTGCCGCCGGCCAGGGCGCAGGGGCTGATGACCACCCCCTGCCCGGCGGCCAGAAAATCGGACAAAGCCTCCAAAGAATCGCCGGCCACGGCCAGGGGGCTCAAGGTGCTGACGATGGACAAAAAGTGAACCTTGGCGGTCAAGGCTTCCCGGCCGCCAAAAGCCGCCGCCGCCAATTCCAGAACCAATCCGTTACCGGCCCTTCGCCCGCCGGGCGCCAAAAGAGCTTTGTCGGTGTGGCGCAGCAAAGCGTAAAACTGCAAGGGCCCCAGGAATTCACCGGGCCAGTCGCCGGCCACCACCGGGCTGGCCCCCATGATCCGGATCAGGGGCGACGAGTGGAACAGCTTCAAAAAGGCCATCAGGTCGCGCCCCTCGGCCGGGCGAAAACGCCCCCCCTCCCCCACCACCATGGCCGCGCCCAGCCCCGGCCCATAATGGCTTTCGGATCCGCCCACAGTCAGGGAGGCCTCGGGCCGGCGCGCGGTCAGCGTGAAGTTGGCCGGCGCCTGGCCGATGAGATTCATCAGTTCCGTTTCGTGAAAAAAAACCCGGCGGCCGTCAGCGGCCAAGCCGTGCCGCCGTAACGCGTCCACCGCCCAGGGGGCGTGGAAGTCCAGCCCGGTCTTGGCCAGAACCGCCATGGACGCGTCGTGAATAGTATTGACAGGGGTTTTCATAAACCACTCCAGTGATCTTTCGGCATAAAACGGTGCTGAATTTGAGGTGGAGAAGCCTTAAGCCAGCAACCAGGCAACCACCGCCAGGACGACCTGTCCCAGGGCCAACCACGCATAGCGCCGGTTGCCGTGTCGAAAAAACGCCGGGACCAGGGCCACCCCGCCGATCGCCGGATTGGCGATCAGGACGACAAAGGCCACGAGTATCAACGCCTCGCCCGTGAACTCGGCCCCCGAGAGCCCACCCGAGCCGCCCAGGGCTTGCGCCAGATCGGCGGCCGAAAGGGTCCAGAAATCCGGCCAGGCGGTCAGCTCTATCCGCCCCGGCCACAGGCCGCCGTAATACAGAATCAGGGCCGGGAACAAAATCAAACGGGAAACCAGGCCGCCCCAGCCCAAAACCCGGGCCATCAACCTCTGTTCCGCCTCCACGTGAATCATTTCCGAAAAAGACATGCGTCCCCCTTCCGCCATGGCCCCGCCCACTTCCGGCCGGCCCGTCACCGGAGCCCGGACCACAGAGAGTTGAGGGCGGAAAGCACCAGGAGCGCCACCGTCACCAGCCGAATCCGCTCGGTCTTGACCGCGCCCAACAGGCGAGCCCCCAGCCTGGCCCCCAACATCATCCCCAAAACCGACGGCGCGGCGATGACCGGCAATAACGCCCCCCGCTCCAGATAGATCAGGACCGCCGGCGCGCCGGACAGGCCGATCAGCAGTCCGCTGGTGGCCACGCTGATTTTCAACGGCGCGCCCATCAGCAGATGGAGGGCCGGCACGTTGGCCCAGCCCGCCCCCAGGCCGAACAGCCCGGCCATAAAGCCGATGAAAACAAAGACCAGACAGGCCTGGGGCAGGCGCCCGGCCCGCCAGACCACGGGCTCGGGCTGTCCGGGTTCGAAGTAAAACCCGCCGAGGCCTCCCGTCAAGTCGGCCGCCCTCAAAGCCTGTTCGGGCCGGGGCCGATGGATCACCAAAAAAACGCAGAGCGCCAGAATCACCAGGCCCAAAGCGATTTGCAGGACAGGCAGCGGCGCCCGGAGCCCCACCAGAGCCCCGACGATGGAGCCGGCCGAGGAAAACAGGGCCAGCGGCAGGGCCAGGGCCAGGGAGGCCAGGTTGAGTTTCAGGAGCCGGGGCGCGGCCGACAAGGCCCCGGAGATGGCCACCAGCAAACCGATGCCCCGGACGAAATCCAAGTGAAAGGGGCTCAGCCCCCCCACCAGGGCCACGAACAAGACCCCCCCGCCGAGGCCTGAAAGCACGGCCAGGGTGCCGATGGCCGTGGAGATGACCAACAGGGCCAGAGGCCAGGCCCACCAGGCCGAGACCGTGAAAGCACAGCCCAGGGCGGCGCCGAGGCCGGCCAGGGTTATGAACGCTATAAGCGCCCTGGCGGGCATCAGCCCGGCCCGCCGCCCGGGCCGGCCGCCGGGTCGCTTTTCAGGGACCACATGCCGGCCACGGCCCGCCACAAAACCGACGTATCCCGGTTGCCCAGCCCCTGCCCCCGGCCGCACTCGTTCAGATATTCCACCATCCGCCCCAGAACCACGGGGGCGCCGGCGTCGCGGGCCATATCCAGGGCCAGGCGGGTATCCTTTTGCAAGAGGTCGAGGGTGAAGGTGGGGTCCTGATAGCGTTCCTCGCTGATGCGCCGGCCCAGTTCCAGAAAAAGGCCGCTCACCGTGGCCGCCCGGCTGCCCGAAATCAGGTCGTACAAAAGGGCCGGCTTGAGACCCAGCCGGTCGGACAGGGCCATCATCTCGGCGGTCATGGCGTTGATGGCCCCGAACATGAGCTGGTTCAAAAGTTTGGCCGTATGCCCCAGGCCGGACTCACCCAGCGGCCGGATGACGCCGGCCAAGGCCGACAACAACGGCCGGACCGTCTCCAGGGCCGCCTCGTCGCCGCCCACCGGCAGTGTCCAGCGGCCGACGGTGTCCGGCCGCCCGAGGATCGGGGCATCCAGAAAAGAACAGCCCCGGGCCGCGCTGACCCGGCTCATCTCCCGGCTGGCCGTGGGGGAACTGGTGGACAGATCCACGATGACCGACCCGGCCGGGGCCGTCTCCAAAAAACCGCCCGGACCGGCCACCACCTGGGCCACCTCCCGTGGGCCGGGGAGGAACAGGAGCGCCGCCCGGCCGGCCGCGGCCAGGGCGGCGATATCCGGGGCCAGAGTGAAGCCTTGGCCGGCGGCCCGGTCGCGGGCTCCGGGAGCGGTTTCGAAGATCAGCGTCCGCCAGCCCCGGTCCCGCAAGGCGGAGGCGGCGGCCAACCCCATGACGCCCGCGCCGACGAGGCCTATGGTTTCCGTTGGTTCGATTATTTTCATCATTCACCTGTTTGTTACTCCGGCAACAAAATACGTCATACCCGTGATTTCGCCAGAGCCCGAAATCACGCTGAACAAGTTCGGTCGGCGGGCCAATATCAGCCCCGGCGGGCTGTACGCTCACTGGCCGGGTTTATGCGCGCGCGTGGACTGGCGCACCACCAGTTCCGTCCCCAGCTTGAGGCGGCAGGGTTCGGCCTGCGGGTCACGCATCAAATTCAAAAGGTTCCGCACCGCCTGGGTGCCGATGTCCGCCGCGGGCACCCGCAGCGTGGTCAGGGCGGGAGTGGCGTAAGCCGCGTATTCGATGTCGTCGAAGCCGCTGAGGGAAACGTCTTGCGGAACCGTGAGCCCCAAATCGCGCAGCCCGGCCAGGGCGCCCAGGGCCAGGGTGTCGCTCAGCGCCAGAATGGCGGTGGGGGGATTGCGGCGGTCCATCAGTTCCTTGGCGCCCCGCGAGCCCGCAGCCAGGGTGGGTTCCAAGTCCAAACCCAATTCCCGCCGCCAGGGCACACCCATTTTTTGAAACACCGACCGGCAGCCGGCCACCCGTCGGGCCACCCGGTCGACCTTGCTGAACGGCCCGGCCATGATCCCCACCCGCCCATGGCCCAGGGAAAGCAGGTGGTCGGCCGCCTGGGCCCCGGCT
>JAVBTP010000137.1:0-2948 GCA_031556115.1 Candidatus Adiutricaceae bacterium | reverse complement strand
AGCCGGGGGCGTTGAGCCAGCCGTCGCTGATGACGGAATTGCCGCCCAAGCTGGGCATCTTTTCCAGCACCAGCACCCGGGCGCCGGCCATGCGGACTTCCAAGGCGGCGGCCAGGCCGGCCAGACCGCTGCCGACCACGATCACGTCCCAGTTTCTCTCGGGCCCGGTGGGCGGGTTTTGCGGATGGCCGATGGCTTCATTCATGCTTCCACTTGCTCATCGTCCCGCCTCATGGTGGCCGGAGCCCGGTTCAGCATCAAAACCACGAAAATGATGAGCACTCCGCCGAATATGGCTCTCGGGCTCATGGGGTCGCTGAAGACCAGCCAACTGGCCACGGCGGCCCCCAACACTTCCAAAGTGCCGATCATCCCCACCTGACAGGCCGGCAGCCAGCGCAGGGAGGCGTAGCACATCAGGTGCGCCGCGGTGCCCAAAGTGCCCAGGGCCAGGCCGGCCAAGAGCCCTCGGAGGGTGGTGATGCCCAGATTGGAGTCGAAGAGGAAGGACAGGGGAACGACCCAGAGGGCGGCGTGGAGGCTGTAGTGAAAAATAGGCTCCAGGCCGGAATTGCCTTCCCCCAGGCGCCGGGTCAGGACGGTACTGAGGCTGAACAGCAAGCTCCCCATAAAGCCGATGAGGTGGCCGACCTGCAACGTCAGGCCCACGGTCTCGTTGGGCCAGATGAGGATGGCGCAGCCCGTCAGGGCCACGGCGATCAACAGACCGTCCCGCAGGGTGATGGGCTCACGGTTCAGCGGCACGGCCAGCAAAAGGCTCAGGGCCGGGTAGAGGTACAGGAGCACCATGGCCTGATAGAGGGGGATGCGGGAAATGGCCGTGGTGGTGCACACCGTGGACATGAAGCCGCTGATGCCGATCGCGGCCAGAAGCAGCTTGTTCCGGCCCCACAGGGCTTTTTTGAAGCGGCGGGCCAAGAGGGCCACCAGCGTGACCCCGATGCAGCCCCGCACGAACAGCATCCCCCAGATAGTCAGGTCGCCGACGAAGAAGCGCACCCCGATGTTGAAACCACAATAGGCCAGGGCCGCGCTGATGGCCAGTATCAAACCCGGATTGTGCTTGCTGGTGAACATGTGAAAACCTCGGGGCTCAACCCCGGCGTCGGTTTCGATAGCCAAACCGGGCGCCTGGTTGTCAAGAGTTTTGGCCCCCTAGTACCTTGTACCGCTTAAAATGTCGCTCAAAGCAGCGCCATTTTAAGCTCTGGACCGGAAAGCGAAAATGCGATTTTTGCTTTCCTCTCGCCGACTTCGTCGCGGGAAGCCCTGGCGGGCTTCCACTAGTGCCCCGTAACTTAAGAAGTTATGGGGGTACTAGGCCGCTGGAACGCGGCTAGGGGGCCAACATACCGGTTAGGGGCGTAAAATGCCCCGGGGATACTTCATAAACGTTTCGCAGCCGTTGTCGGTCACCAGGAAGGGTTCGCTGGATTCAAAACCCATATCGTCCTCCCAGATACCCGGCATCAGGTGGAGGGTCATCCCCGGTTTCAGAATAGTCTTGTCGCCGGGCCGCAGGCTGACGGTCCTCTCACCCCAGTCGGGGGTGTAGCTGGCCCCGATGGAGTAGCCCAAGCGGGAGGGCTTGACCACGCCGTAGCTGGCGATGACCTGCCGCCACTGGGCCTCCACTTCCTCGGCGGTGACCCCCGGCTTGATGAAGGCCAAAACCCGCTCGGTGCCGGCCAGAACGGCGTCGGCGATATTTTTCAGTTTGGCCGAGGGTTCGCCCAAAAAGACGGTCCGGGACAGGGGGCAGTGGTAGCGGCGGTGAACCCCGCACAGTTCCAGGAGCACCAGGTCGCCGTCGGCATAGGTCCGGTCCGGATCCCAGCCCAGGTGGGCGCAGGTGGTGCGCTCGTTGGTGGGCATGATGGGCAGAAAAGCCGGGTGGTCGCCAGGGACGTCGTCGGTGCCCTGAATCATGGCGTGATAGACATTGGCCGCGGCCCCGCGCTCGAGCTTACCGGCCCGGATGGAGTCCACGGCCGAGTTCATCACCTTTTCGCACACCTTGGCCGCCTGGCGCATGTAGGCGATTTCCCGGGGCGACTTGACGATGCGTTCCCAGTTAACCAGGCCGGTGCCGTCCATAAGCCCCTGGCCGCCTTTGCCCAATTCCTCGGTCAGCACTTCCAGGCAGCGGCCGGTGAACCAGTAGTTGTCCTTTTCCACACCCACGTTTTTATGACTCCAGCCGTGTTCCTTAATGATCCCGGCCACGAAACTCATGGGGTGTTTCAGGGGATTCTGAACGTAATGGTCTTCATAAGGGCGGATATTGTCGGCCGAGAGCCAGGTGGTGATCTTGGCCCCGTTGGCGTCCATGCCCCGGCCCCACCAGATGGGCTGGTCATGGTCCAGGGCGATGATCAAGCCCTGGTGGACATAGAACGACCAGCCGTCATAGCCGGTCAGGTAATTCATGTTGCTGGGGTCACTGACGACCAACACTTCGATTTTCTGCCGGAGCATGCTGTCTTTAACCCGGCGGAAGCGATCGTGGAATTCAGCGAGTTCAAAGTACATGACCAAAATCTCCTTGGAATTTTATGAAACCGCCAATGCCCCGCAGCTCTTTTTAAGCGCGGCCGCCGGACAAGGACTCCGGCGGCCGGGGGGGCCGCCGGGTTATCGCTACTTGGCGGCTTTTTGGGCCTCAGCCTCTTTGATTTCCGCCTTCAGGGCGTTCAAGAGTTTTTCTCCCTCCGGGCCAGCCATCTCCACAAACATCTTTTCAGCCGAACCTGATAAGTGGGCGAACGGTTCGCGCTCTTCGTTGGTGAATTCATAGATAACCAGGGAGGGCTTGTTCCGGAGCATCTTGGCCTTGCGTTCCTCGTTGATGCGGTCGCCTTCACTGATGATGTAGGCGATGGCTTCCCGGGCCGACAGGGTCACGGCCTCCTGCTCCGTCGGGGTCA
>JAVBTP010000086.1:0-3116 GCA_031556115.1 Candidatus Adiutricaceae bacterium | reverse complement strand
GTGAAGTTTTCAACATCCTTTCCACCACCGCCGAAGAGTTGGGATCCCAACTCGTTATCGCCAGCCATTCCGAGGTGGTTTTGAATGAAGCCGCCGACCGAAGCGTAATCATGGCGTTCATCGGCTCTCAGCCCCGACGGGTCGACGAAGCATACAGTCAAATCAGAAAAGCTTTATGCATGATATGGTTTGAGGATTATTACCAGGCCGCTTTAAAAGGCTGGGTGTTATATCTGGAGGGGGCCACCGACCTGGCCATGCTCCAGGCGTTGGCGAAACGCCTGGAGCATAAAGCGGCGGAAGTTTTAAACAACACATTTATACGTTATATCAACTGCAATCAGCCGTCCCAGGCACGGGACCATTTCGCGGGTTTACAGGCCGCCGAACCGTCCTTACGCGGACTGGCCCTGTTCGACCGCCTCGATCGGCCCCTGGCCGTCACCCCCGGTTTGTCAGAGATGATGTGGCGAAGAAGAGAAATCGAGAACTACATCTTCACCAGGGAGACGTTGCGAAACTATGCCCGCACGTTTGAAGACGACCGGCCGCTGCTGGCGGGCCAGTCCACCATGGTCGGAGCCATGGACGAGTGCCTCAAGGAAACCGAATCATATCTGGCCGCGCGGGACAAAGACCTGTGGTCCGACGATTGCCGGGCCTCTGAGGAACTGGAAGGCCTGATGAAAAGCTTTCAAAACAAGACGGGCCTGCAAACGGTGAGAAAAAAGGACTTTTCGTTTTTGGTGGCCCATACTCCAGTCGAAAAAATCGATCCGGAAGTGACCGAAAAACTGGACGCCATCGCCAGCCTAGCCGAAGCGGCTTCAAGCGCTCCGAGGCAACCATTCGCAAAGTGAATTTTCTTGATATACAGATCCGGCGGCTAAATATATTCATTCTCGGCCGGCCAAGTCCCGGTGATTTCGGGCTTGGCCGAAATCACCGGGTACGTTTAGTCGGCGGGCCAATACTCACGGCCGGGGAGCGACGCAGTCGGACATCCGCCCTTCGACGCAGCCGCCCACGCACAGCACCTCGCCCCAATCCGTGATCACTTCGCCCCCGGGCACGGACGAGCACTTCACCTGGCCGTTCCGGTCGCGGGCGCACTGGCCCGGGCCACAGAGCAGCAGTCCCCGCGTGTCGCGGGCGATGCCGCCCTGCGGGGGCGGGCACACCAGACCCTCAGGCGTCTTGAAACAGGCGGAGGGCTGCCCCCAGGCGGCCGGTACGGCCAACACGCCCAGCGCTCCCAGCGCTCCCCAAAAAACAAACATCGCCGCGCGGATTGACACTTTTCTCTCCTCGATTCCCAGCCCGCCAGGATTCCTCAACCGGGCTCTAAAAACCTTTCACATAACTTTCCAGGCCGTCGGCCAGACCGTCGGCGATGAGGTTCAGATAGGCGTCCTCGCCGAGGCGGGCGGCCTCTTTTTCATTGGTGATGAACCCGACCTCCACCAGGATGGAGGGGACGTTGGTGCCCACCAGGACGTAAAAAGGCGCTTCCTTGACCCCCAGATCCCGCACCTTATAGTTTCGGTTCAGGGAGGTCAGGGCCGACTTGTGCAGCACCTGGGCCATGGCCCGGGATTCGGCCACCTTGGTGCTGCGGGCGATGAGGTGCAGGAGATCCTCGAGCTCGGCCACGCTCTTGTCGGAAGAGGCGTTTTCCCGCGCGGCCACGGCCATGGCCGAGCGGTCGGTGGCGAAATTGAGGATATAGGTCTCAAAAACCACGACCATGGCCAGGGTGTTGGCGTTGACGTGGAGGGAAATAAACAGGTCGGCCTTTCGTTCCTTGGCGATTTTGGTGCGCCGCTCCAGGGTGATGAACTTGTCTTCCTCACGGGTCAGGTGCACGGTCAGCCCCAGGCGTTTTTAGATTCGGGCCTGGAGCTTTTGGGCCAATTTCAGGACAATATCCTTCTCCCGCCGGCTATGTCCCGTGGCCCCGCTGTCCTTGCCGCCGTGGCCCGGATCAATGATCACGCATTTGACTTTCAACCCCAGCTGCCGGGCCAGGGACTCGTCCGGCCCCCGACTGGCCGGGGCGGACCGCTTCGGCCGGCCCGGAACCGCCTCCTCGGCGACCACCTTCTTCTCCGGGGGCGACGGCTGGGCCTCCGCCCCAGGCGCCGGGAGGGTCTGGGCGTCCTTGGAGACCTGAAAGACCAGGCGCGGCGGTTTGTCCAAAAAGGCGGGCCGATAGGGGTAGGCCTCGGGAAGGTCCAGCACCAGGCGCACCACGTCGTTCTGAAACTGGTTCATCTTGACCAGCCGGACCAGGCTGGTCTTTTCCTTCAACTGCGCCCGCGCTCCGGGGGCGATGACCGCGCCTTTGAGGTCGGCATACGCCCGGAAGGAACCGCCCTCCCGGCTCGGCGGAATAAGATTGTAGACATAGGAGGTGACCTTGTCCAGGTAGGCGGTCACCATGGTGTGGGCGCCTCGATCCTCCAGAACCAGAAAATCGACCTGGGCCAGGCCATCAGCCCGGGCCTTGGGGGGCGGCGGCGCCGCCGCCGGCGCGGAGCGGGCCGGCGGCCGGCCGGCCTCTTTCGAAACCCGCTCAGGCTGGGACGGTTCAGCCTTCGGCGATTCGGTTTTAGACGGTCCGGATGAGGATGGCCCGACCCGGGCTGATTGGGTGCCGCCCTCGGGAGTCGGCGGCGGGCCGCCGCGGACTTCGGCCAAAAGCTTACGGGCTTCGGCCACTTCGGGGCTGTCAGGATAGTTGAGCTCGACCTTCATCAACTGCTTGTCGGCCTGGTCGAGCTGCTTTAAAGCTTTAAGGGATTTGCCCGAAATGATCAGGGCGGCGGGCGCGTGGGCGCAGCGGGGGCAGTCGCGCACCGCCCGGCGGGCCAGTTGATCGGCCCGCTCAAAATCTTCCTTTTGGCTGAATTTGCGGCCGCTGGCCTCGGCCAGTTCCGCCCCAAGATACCGGGCCCGCGAGGCGTGACGGGGCTCGGTCTGGGCCTGGGCCGCCTCCTCAAACTCCTTGATCAGCTTCAGCCAGTTGGCCCTGGTTTTCATCCGCTCCCGGTCGGCCAAAAAATCCTGCCGGCTTTGGAGCGCCCGCACCAATTCCCCCTCGGCCGCCAAGGTCG
>JAVBTP010000026.1:0-6919 GCA_031556115.1 Candidatus Adiutricaceae bacterium | reverse complement strand
GGTTTGGCTGAAAAATTTTTCAATCTCCGCCAGGCCCCGATGCCCGTGCTCCTCGGGCAGATCCACTTCCAGCCCCAGGCCGCTGATCTGACTGACGGACCGGTCCACCAGACGCACCCGGCCCGTCAGGGACGATAAATTCAAATCGGCTAAAAGCGCGTCCAGGTCCTCCTGTCGGGATCCCGACAGGGATAAAAGACCGGCGGCCAGAATGTCGCCCGAGATTCCACTGTTGGGGCGGATGACCAATATGCCCCGGCCCTCCGGGTGATGGCGGGGGCTCCCGGCGCGGTCATGGTGACGGCTCTCGGGAGGGGCATGGTGATGGCCCCCGGGGTGGTCATGGTGGGGGCCGCCGTGGGGGTGCTTATGGTGATGGTCGGGTTGGCGAGATTCCGAGGTCATGGTCCATCCTGTCATTGCATAATGGAATTGATGGGATTATAATAAAAATTTTCAGTGACGGCAATCACTATGTGCGCCGGGCCGTCCGGCGGGGCCGCTCCCCGGCGGCCGGTGACCCGTTGGCCAGGCCTGTTCAGCGGAGGCTTGGTCCAGGGAATATGCTCCGCCACCGGATACCTATTTAAGAGGAGTGAAGAATTTCATGATGGTTAAAGGTTTTCGGGCGGCCGCCGCGGTCGCCAATATGCGGTATAAGGATCGGCTTGATCTCGGCCTGATCGTCGCCGACCGGCCGGCCTCCTGGGCCGGGGTTTTTACTCAAAGCGTCTGCCAGGCCGCTCCGGTGCTCTGGTCCCGCGCCGCCGCCGCCGCCGGCCGAGGCCGGGCTTTTCTGGTCAACGCCGGCCAGGCCAACGCCCAGACCGGCAAAGCCGGCGAGCGTGACTGCCGGGCCTCGTCCGACCTTTTGGGTGAACTGTTGGATTGTACGCCCGCGGAAGTCATGCTGGCCTCCACCGGGGTCATTGGCCAGCCCCTGAACATGGAACGCCTGAACCAGGCCCTGCCCGGTCTGGTTCAGGCTCTTCGGCCGGAGGGGCTGGGCGACTTCGCCCGGGCCATCATGACCACCGATACCCACGATAAAACCGCTTCCGATTCGTTCGAGCTCGATGGCCGAATCGTTTCCATTTGGGGCTGTGCCAAGGGCTCGGGCATGATCGCCCCCAATATGGCCACCATGCTGGGCTTTATCCTCACCGACGCGGAAGTGGCGCCCGAACTGTTGGCCAAAACGCTGCGGGAAGGGGCGGACCTGAGTTTCAACCGGGTCACGGTCGACGGCGACACCTCCACCAACGACAGCCTGATGATCATGGCTTCGGGCGCTTCGGGCGCGCCGCCCGTTTCCTGTTGCGCCGCTTTGGAGATGTTCCGGGCCGCCCTGTTCGGAGTCATGAAAAATCTGGCCCGGCAGGTGGCCAAAGATGGCGAAGGGGCCACCAAATTGGTCACCGTGCGCGTGCGGTGCGCGGCCAGCCCCGAGGACGCCCGCCTGGCCGCCCGCACCGTGGCCGAATCCCCTCTGGTCAAAACCGCCTTTTTCGGCGGCGACGCCAACTGGGGCCGGATCTGCATGGCCCTGGGCCGCAGCGGCGCCCGGTTTGACCCCTATGCCGTGGACATCAACCTCGATGAGGTGCCCTGGATCCGAAACGGCATTGACAACAACAGGGAGGAAGAAGCCACGGCGGTCATGAAAAAGCCCGAGTATCTTTTGGATATCAGCCTCAACGCCGGGGGGTACGAGCATGAAATGCTGACCTGCGATTTTTCCCACGAATACGTGAGCATCAACGGGGATTACCGGTCTTGAGGGGGGCTTGAGGGCGGCGGTCAAAAATTGGGGCCGTGGTTCCGATTTTTGAACTGATGGGTTCAAAAAAATGGTCAACAGCTCGACCGATAGTACGAAAATTTGTATTCGACCTTGTTTTTTGAACCCCAAACCGCGGCCTTCAATGGCGATTTTGATTTTTGAAAATTTTTATTATAGTTAATTCAGTATATTACTTGAAAATTAGATTTTTGGAGTTTCTTGGCACGCGGGTTGCTTTATTACTTGGCAACGGTCATGCCCAAGACCATAGCTAAAACTCCAAATATCATTCTCCTTGTTGTTGAACCCGGGACTCCGCCTAAGTCCCGGGTTTTTTTTGTGCGCTTTCAGTTTGACAAAACCGCCTGCTCCGCTGGTGGTTTATTGGGTTGAATCGATAAATTTGAACTGGAGAAAATATGTCCAAAGACTATGATCCGCCCATGCACACCGCCGAACACGTTTTAAACCAGACCATGATCCGGCTCTTCGGCACCGGGCGGAATTTCAGCGCCCACTTGAATAAAGGGAAATCAAAGTGCGATTATCGCTTCAGCCGCGACCTGACGGCCGAGGAGGCCGCCAGACTGGAAGCCGAGGTGGATGCGGTTCTGGCTCGGGATCTGCCGGTGACCGAGGAACTGGTTTCCATGGCTGAAGCCGCCGCCGTGGTCGATCTGTCCAAGCTGCCGCCGGACGTGAAGGCCGACCCCGAGGGCCGGATCAGGCTGGTGAGGGTCGGGGATTACGATATCTGCCCCTGCATTGGCGCCCACGTGGCCCGCACCGGCCAGGCCGCGCCTTTTCGCCTGATTTCCCACTCGTTTACGGAACCGGATGTGTTGCGATTGCGGTTTAAGGCCGGGTGAGCTCAAATACCTTGTAACTTCTTAAGTTACGGGGGACTGGAGCGCTTTCTGAAACGACAAAGCCCGGTTTTCACCGGGCTTTGTTCAACTGGCCGAGGCCGGTTGATCAATAGTCGGCCGGCACGAAGTGGCGGGCGGCCAGAAAATACAGGTTGAAATCATAACCCTTGGCCGGTTTGACCAACTTTTTGTAATCCCTTTCCCCACGGGCGCCCCTGGCATACAGATAGGCGGGATAGTTGATGCCCTGGCCCTTGTAAGCCTTGACCACTTTGGGACCGTCGGCCGCGGGGGCGTCGGCCAGAGAGACGCCGGACAGACCCAAGGTGACCAGACCCATGACGGCCAGCATGCAGATGAACTTAATGGACTTCATAGCTTCACTCCTTGTTTTGGTGAGCGCCCTTCAAGGTGCCTGCGGCGCTCGGGTTGACTTGAGGCGGTTTGAGAATGCTGAATAAAACAGTTGATTCTTGTAGAATTATACGACAAGCCGTCTTTTTTTTCAAGGAAATTCTGGGCATGAAAAACGTGGCGGGCCGGTCAGGCCAACCCCTGCAAAAGGGCCAGGCGATAATAGGCGCCTTTTTGGGCGATCAGGTCCGCGTGGCGGCCCTCTTCGATGAGCCGCCCCTCGTGGAGGACCAAAATGCGGTCCACCCGGCGGATGGTGGCCAGGCGGTGGGCGATGACAATGGAAGTGCGGCCGGTGAAAAGGGTGTGGAGAGCCTTTTCGATCAGGACCTCGCTTTCGGAATCCACGGCGGCTGTGGCTTCGTCGAGGATGATGATTTCGGGCGTCTCGATCAGGGCCCGGGCGCAGGCCAGCAGCTGGCGCTCGCCCACCGACAGGTGGCGCCCGCCGGGGCCTAACGGTTCATCATAGCCCCGAGGCAGCCTTTCGATGAAAACGTTCGCTCCCACCGCCCGGGTCGCGGCCTTGATGTCCTCGTCGGTCAGGGTTTCCCGCCCGAGGCGGAGATTTTCCATGACCGTTCCGGAATACAGATAGACATCCTGGGTCACCAGCCCCAGGCGGGCCCGGTGGGCGGTCAGGTCCAGTCGTTTCAGCGGCACGCCGTCAAAGCTGATTTCCCCCGATTCCGGGTCGTAGGCCCGCTGGATAAGACTGATGAGGGTGCTCTTGCCCCCGCCGGTCTGGCCCACCAGGGCCACGGATTCCCCCGGGGCGAGGCGAAAGGTGACCTCCTTCAGAACCAGCGGGCTGTCGGGCCGGTAGCGGAAGTTGACGCGGGAGAACGCCACCCCCCCGCCGGGTTTGACGGGCGGGAGAGGGTGTTCGGGTTCCTCGATGCGTTCGTTTTCGTCCAAGAGCTCGGTCAGCCGCTCCAGAGAGGCCAGGGCGGATTGAAAAATGTTCAGCTTTTCGGCCAAATCCTGAATAGGCATGAAAAAGCGCCGGGCGTAGCCGATAAAGGCGGCCACCACGCCCAGGCTCAGGGTTCCGGCCAGCACATCCGCCCCGCCGAACCAGATGACCAGGGCCAGGATGGTCGAGGCGAACACGTCGATCAGGGGCACGAAGACGGCGTGGATCTTCATTTGCCGCATCCCGGCCAGGTAGTTTTCATAATCGCGTTTAGTAAAAATTTCAACATTCCGGTCCTCCCGCCGGAAGGCTTGGATGATGTTCAGGCCGCCGACGGTCTCGGCGAAACTCTGGTTGATGATCGCCAGACGGGCCCTGAGATCGCGCTGCACGAGGCGGGAGAGACGCCCGAAATAGGAGGACAGGGCCATGGTCACGGGAGTGAAAGCCACGGTGATCAGGGCCAGTTTGGGGCTCAGGGAAAACATGATCGCGGTGATGACGGTCAGGGCCACCAGGTCGTTGAAGAGGGTGGCCACCCCGCTTTTGGTGAGGTTGCTGAGATTGTTGATGTCGTTGGTGACCCGGGAGGTCAGGCGGGCCGATTGCTGGCGGTCGAAAAAACTCTGGCTGAGGCTGAAAAGGTGGGCCAGGGTTTTTTGCCGCAGATCCAGGGAGAGCCGCTGGGCGGCCAGTTCCAAAATGACCCTCTGCCCGAACTCGAAGATATAGCCCAACAGCATCAAAAAAGAAAAAACAACAGCCAGCCGGGCCAGGCCGTGGAAATCCGCCCCTCGCCAGAGAAGCGCGATTTCCTCGGGCAGGGCGGCCAGGTTCCGTTCCTCCACGGCCACCAGATCGGGGAAAACGGCCGCCAGATCGGGGCGCCGCCGGGCCAGATCCAGCATTTCGTCTGAACCTTCGCTGGTGAGCGGCCTGACGTAATATCGCTCCCGGCTCAGGAGGCCCGCGGCGATGAGGTTTTTTTCCTCGGTTTTATCCAGGGCGCTGGCCGCCCCCGGCTTGAGAAAAAAGACGCCCTCCCGCCCGCTCGCCACCGCTTCGCCCGAGCCCAGAGCCCTTTGCAGCGGGGCGGGAACAGGCACCCCGGCCGGCAAAGTCACCCGGGGGCCCACCGGCACGATGTGGCGGTCGATGGCCAGCTTGGTGACGTATGGCAGGGCCACCGAGGCCAGGGCGGCGAAAAAGACCAGAGCCGCGCCCCCGGCGACGAGCCCGCGCAGCGGCCGCATCATCGGCCACAGCCGGGCCAGCAGTTTGAAGTCGCCGCCGGTGAGCGGGCGTTTTACTTCATCTTCAACCCTGGTTCCTCACTCTTGTATATTCAGCTTGGTACCCACCAGCGGCGATCCGTAGCCGAGCCAAAAGTGTGATTTTGGCTCGGCGGGCGGCCTGGGCGGCATCACCACCAGTCGCTTCGCTCCGTCTCCCTTCGGTCGACACCGTTGCTCTTTGGTCGGCCCCAGGCCCGACCAAGTCCTCACGCAAAGGGCGTCGGGTCCGTATACTCGTTCAATTCCAAAACCCGCTTGAAATAGCTCTCCCGGTTCAGCAGTTCCCTGGGGGTACCCTGATCCGCCAGCCGCCCGTCTTGCAGCACCACCAGCCAGTCGACCCCCGTCAGGCTGGTCAGGCGGTGGGTGATGATCAAGGCCCCGCGACCCTGCCGCAAAGGCATGAGCCGTCCCATGATTTCGGCCTCCACGGCCGCGTCCACCGCCGACAGGGTGTCGTCCATGATCAGGTAGGGCGGGTCCAGAACCAGGGCCCTGGCCAGGGCCAGGCGTTGTTTCTGCCCGCCGGAGAGGGTGAGGCCCCGCTCCCCGACCACGGTTTGGAGACCGTCGGGAAAAGTGGCGATATCCCTGGTCAGGCCGGCCGCCGAGGCCGCGAACCAGGCGTCGGCCTCGTCAGCCTCGGGGCGGCCGAAGAGCAGGTTTTCCAAAATGGTGCCGCTGAAAATAAAACCGTCCTGGGGCACATAGCCGAAAAGGGCGCGGAGATCCTTCGGCGCCCAGTCCTCCGCCGGCCGGCCGGCCACGGTAAGCGTGCCCGGCGGCGGGGTGAGGAGGGCCGGGAGGAGGGCGGCCAGGGTGCTTTTACCCGAGCCCATGGGCCCGATCACGGCGGTGATCCGGTCGTGGTCCAGACGCAGGTTGATATTTTGCAAGGCCGGCCGCTTCCGGGTGGGATATTGGAAGCTGAGGCCGGTCATGTCGATATCCACGGGCCGGCCGACGGGCTGACCGGTCAGGGGCGGAAGTTGGGCGGCCTCGCCGTCGCCCTCGGCCGAAATGACCCGATTGAGACGGTTGAGCGAGGCCAGCCCTTGCTGAATGAAACCGATGATCATGCCAAGGGCGATCAGCGGCCAGGTCAGTATGGATAAATAGCTGATAAAAGCCACAAAGTCACCGGCGCTGACCTGGCCCAAAATGGTCTCCCGGCCGCCGAAGTACAGCACCAGCGCCACCGCCAGGTTGCTCATGAAGTGGAGAAAGGGAAAAAGGTGCCGGCTAAAAAAGCCATTTTCAGATTGGTCCGGAGATACTTTTGTCCGGCTTTTTCCGTTTCGGCCAGGGCCAGGCTGGTGAGGCCCATGGCCCGGACCACCCGCACCCCGGTCAGTTTTTCCCGAACCACTTCGGTCAGTTGGCCGAAAATATCCTGAATCTCCAGAACCAGCCGAAAAATGCGGCGGCCCAGAAAGTGGGTCATCACCGATATGGCCGGCAGGGGCAGCAGCGACCACAGAGCCATGGTCGGGCTGATGGCGATCATGAACCCCAGGGCGGCGCAGCCCATGACCACGGTGTCGACGATGCTGATGAGGCCGGCCGACAGGGCCATGCGCACGTTTTCCACATCGTTGGTGGCCATGGCCATCAGGTCGCCGCTGGCGTTTTCCATGTGCCA
>JAVBTP010000272.1:0-7951 GCA_031556115.1 Candidatus Adiutricaceae bacterium | reverse complement strand
AATGATTTGGCCATTGACCTGGGTACGGCCAACACGTTGGTCTATCTTAAGGGGCGGGGTGTGGTGCTGTCCGAGCCTTCGGTGGTGGCCGTGCGCAAGGACGGAAAGGCGGGTAAGGTTTTAGCCGTCGGCCATGAAGCCAAGGACATGTTGGGTAAAACTCCGGGCAATATCGTGGCCATCCGCCCGATGAAGGACGGGGTCATCGCCGACTTCGAAATCACCCAGGCCATGCTCCGCCACTTTATCCGCAAGGCGCATCGCCGGCCCTTCCTCAAGCCCCGCATCATCGTGGCCGTGCCTTCGGGCATCACCCCGGTGGAAAAGAAAGCGGTGCGCGAGGCGGCCGAGCAGGCCGGGGCCAGCGAGGTGTATCTCATTGAGGAACCCATGGCCGCGGCCATCGGCGCGGGCCTGCCGGTGACCGAACCCACGGCCAACATGGTGGTGGACATCGGCGGCGGCACCACCGAGGTGGCGGTGATCTCCCTGGCGGGGATCGTGTATTCCAAAAGCGTGCGGGTGGGCGGCGACAAGATGGACGAGGCCATTTCCCACTATATCCGCAAAAAATACAATTTGTTGATCGGCGAGCGCACCGCCGAGCTGATCAAGCACGAAGTGGGCACCGCCTACCCCTCCGACCAGGTGGATACATTGGAAGTCAAGGGCCGGGACACGGTCACGGGCATTCCCAAGGTGGTGGCCATCGATTCGGAGGAAATTCGTAAAGCCATCATCGAGCAGGTCGACGCCATCGTGGAAACGGTGCGGATCGCCTTGGAGCAGACCCCTCCGGAACTGGCCGCCGACATTGTGGACCGGGGCATCGTCCTCACCGGCGGCGGGGCCAAGCTCAGGCGCCTCGACGTCCTGTTGCGCGAAGAGACGGGCCTGCCGATCGTCATCGCCGACGACCCGCTCATCACCGTGGCCGTCGGCAGCGGCCGGGCCATTGAAAGCCTGGACGTCCTGAAACTCATCAGCATCCAATAATTTGATATCGGCTCGGCCGGCCGGGCGGGAAAGCCGTTCCCGCCGGCGGCTGGAGATCAAAATATGTTCGACCGCCTCAAGTGGCTGTTGCCGGCCCTGACCCTCTTATTGGCCATGATTCTGCTTTCCGCTTCCAGCCGGCAGCCGGGGCGGGTGTCCTCCCCTCTGGCCGCGGTGGTATTGGAAGTGGTGGGGCCGGTGGAAAATGTATTGACCTCCTCCGCCCGAGCGGTGGAGGATTTTTTTCAACATTATTTCTATCTGGTGGATGTGCGGCGGGAAAACGAGGAACTGCGGGCCGTCATCGACCGCCAGGGACAGCAGATCGTCCAACTGAACGAGTACAAGGCGGCCAGCGAGCGCCTGACCGCCCTGTTGGGTCTGCGCCAGGCCTATCCCCACCTGATTATGAAGCCGGCCTATGTTCTGGCCTGGGACCCGGGGCCCTGGTTCCGCTCGGTCACTATCAGCGTCGGCTCCCGCGACGGCGTGCTGGCGGAGCAGGCGGTGATCCACGACACCGGCGTGGTGGGCCGGGTGGTGGAGGTTTCCCCTCACTACGCCCGGGTCCTCTTGGCCACCGATTTCAACAGCTCCATCGACGCCTTCATCCAGCGCACCCGGGCCGTGGGTATTTTAAGCGGCGAGGGTTCCCGTCCCCTGAGTCTGAAATATGTGCGCAAAGACGAGGATGTGCGGCCGGGCGACCAGGTGGTCACTTCCGGCCTGGACGGGTATTTCCCCCGGGGGCTGGCCCTCGGGCAGGTGAGCCGGGTCAATCGCCAGAGCGTCGACACGTTCGCCTCGGTGGAGGTGATCCCCGCGGTTTCTTTTAACCGCCTGGAGGAAGTGATGGTCCTGATCAACCAGGGGCCGCCCGTTGACTGGCTGACCCTGGCCCCCCGGCTGCGTCCCTTTTTCGAGGACGCGGAGGCGGCTGGGCGCCAACCCTCGGAGAGTGGGCAATAATGGCCGCCCTGGCTCCGGCCGCCCCGGTGGCTTTCAGATTTCGGGACTTCCTGAAAGTGGGGGTCTTGGGTTTTTTTCTGGCCCTCGTCCAGGGCGTCCTGGCCGCCTGGCTGGGCCTGACGGGTTTCGGGCCGGAATGGATGCTGGTGCTGACCGTGTACGTCACCCTGCGGGCCGATTTGTGGGCCGCGGTTTTGGCCGCTTTCGGGCTGGACTTTTTCCGTGACGCGGTGGGGGGGGGGCTGTGGGGCCTTCATCCTTTCGCCCTGGCCCTGATAGCCTGGCTCTTTCACCCCTACCGGTCCCGCCTCAATTTTTTTTCCCCCCTGGCCCTGACGCCGCTGGTCTTTATTTTGGGGCTGGTGGGGAACCTTTTTATCCTGACCCCGGTCATGGCCATTCTGGGCTGGCCCGGCCAAAATTTCAACCCTCTGCCGTCCTTTTTGATTTCCTCGACGGTCACGGCGGTGACGGCTCCCCTGATTTTTTACTTCCTCCGGCGGCTCACCGGACACCAAGACAGCGATGAATAAGCACCACCAGCCTTTCGCCGATAAAGAAGACGGCCCCGGCGGGCGATATCCCCTGATGTTCTGGGGCATGATTTTCTTTTTCATGATCCTCGGGGGGCGCCTGTGGTATTTGCAGGTGATCAGAGGGCCGGAATTTTTAGGTAAAAGCGAATCCAACCGCACGGAGACCGCGGAGTTGGTCCCGGTGCGGGGTTTGTTATTGGATCGCGAAGGCACGGTGCTGGTGGACAACCGGCCCAGTTTCGACCTTTGCGTCAATAAGACGGAGGTCAAAAACGCCGACGGCCTGCTCATGGAACTGGCCCTCATCACCGGCCGGCCCCTGGCGGAGCTCCGGAAGAAATACCAGGCCCTGCCCCGGCTGCGCCTGGTCAGTCAGCCCCTGATCACCGGTTTGAGCCGGGAACAGCTGGTGGCCGTGGAGAGCCGGCGCTTTCGGCTGGAGGGCTTGAGCATCCGGGTCAACATCGGACGCCTGCCCCTTTCCGATGTCCTGGCCTCGCACACTCTCGGCTATCTCGGGGAGGTCAGCAAGCGCTATCTGGACAATGAACGCAAACGAATTGAGGACGGGGTGCGTCGGCTGGTGCTGGAAGGGGAGACCCGCGAAGCGGCCCAGGCCACGATGGAGGCCGAGATCAACCCCCATCGGCCGGGCGATCTGGTGGGCCAGGCGGGGATTGAGCAGAGCATGGAACCCTATTTGCAGGGCCGCCGGGGCTACGCCATCAGGGAAGTGGACTCGCGGGGGCGCATGCTCAGAGAATTGGAAGTCGTCCCCCCCCGTTCGGGCTACAACATCCGCCTGACCCTCGACAGCCGCCTGCAGGCCCTGGGGCAGACCCTTCTGGGCGAGCGGGCCGGGGCCATAGTGGTGATGAATCCCCACAACTTCGAAATCCTGGCCCTGGCTTCCAGCCCCACCTTCAGCCTCAGCGACTTTGTGGGCGGCATCAGCGCCGACCGGTGGCAGTCGCTGCAAAACGACCCTTTTCATCCGATGGAAAACCGGGCGGTCTCCGGACAGTATCCTCCGGGGTCGACCTTTAAAATCGTGGTGGCCCTGGCCGCCCTGGCCGAGGGCGTCATTACCCCGGACACCTCGTTTTTCTGTTCGGGCAGCCTCAAGCTGGGCAACCACACCTTCGGCTGCCACAGCCGCTTCGGGCACGGCCTGGTGGATTTGAAAAAGTCGCTCAAAGTCTCCTGCGACGTGTATTATTATGAAGTGGGGCGACGCATGGGGGTGGACCGCCTGGCCAAACGGGCCCGGGAGCTGTTCGGCCTGGGCCGCAAAGCGGGCGTGGACCTTCTGGTCGAACAGCCGGGCCTTGTTCCGGATACGGCCTGGAAGCTCAGGCGGTTTTCCCAAAAATGGTCACCCGGGGAGACCCTGCCGGTTTCCATCGGCCAGGGCTACGTGTTGTGCAGCCCTTTACAGGTGGCCCAGTTCACGGCCGTCCTGGCCAACGGGGGGACGCTCTACCGGCCGCACCTGGTCAAGGAAATCGTCGACGTCAACGGGGAAGTGATCAAGAGTTTCGAACCGGAGTTCGTTTCCAAAATAGACGTCCCCCCTGAATATCTTCAGGCCGTGCAGACCGGGCTGGAAGCGGTGGTGGGCGACCCGGGCGGAACGGGGCGGCGGGCGGCCCTGCCCGGCATCCGCGTGTCGGGTAAAACCGGCACCTCCCAGGTGGTCAGTCTCAAACGCTATCAGGGCTACGCCAAGGACCGTCTGCCGTATAAGTACCGCGACCACGCCTGGTTCACCAGCTACGCCCCTTCGGACAAGCCCGAGGTGGTGGTCACCGTGCTGCTGGAACATACGGGCGGCGGCGGCACTTTTGCCGCGCCCATCGCCCGGCAGATGCTGGCCGCGTATTTCGACAAGACCATCGTGGCCACCACCCTGCCGCCGCCCCAGGTGCAGCCGGACATGCCCACCGGCTGGGGGGCGCTTGACGGCTGGCCGTCTCCGAGCGATTGACCGGGCTTGATGCTCTTCATCAGGGTTTGACCGGCCGGCAATCCGGGGGCCGGGTGGGGAAATGGCTGGCCCGGGCGGGATATTTTGGCGTTCACCGGCGGATTTCCCGTTCCGGCGGGGGCTGGCAACAACATCTGGGGGCCAAACCGCTCAACCGCTTGCAAATATTGGGGCTTGACTCCCGGGGCGCTTGCCTATACAATAATCAATATGTTTTGTCCTGGCTTCGGCCATGAAGCATGCCTGATACCTCAAAGTAAAGTTTGACAACCTGGACGCTCCTCCACAGTAAAGCGGGGGAGAGCGTTTTCAAAGCCTTCGGTGCGTTTTCCGCCCCAGCGCGGCCGGTTTGGCCGGCCGCGCGGCACGCGTCGATCCGGTTCGACGCCCGGAGCTGCCATAATTGAAAAAAATCAGCATTGATCACCGCCTCCTGGAGAATTTTTGCTGGCCGCTTATTCTGGCCATGTTCGCTCTCTGCGGTTGCGGGTTGGTGAATCTCTACAGCGTCTCCTCACACGGCGCCTTCTCCGGGGAATGGTCCTGGTTTGTCCGCCAGGCCGTTTTTCTGGGCTTTGCCTTGGTGGGGCTGGCGGCTGTATTGCTGCTGGACTATCAGTTTTTGAAAAAAATAATCTGGCCGGTGTATGGGCTGACGGTGGTCAGTCTGGTGGCGGTTCTGGTGGTGGGCACCACGGTCAACGGAGCCACCCGCTGGCTGGATTTGGGATTTTTTCGCTTCCAGCCTTCTGAATCGGCCAAAGTGGTGGTGGTGGTGGCCCTGGCCGCCTGGTTCGCCAAGCGGGATCTTTCCGCCGGTTTGGACTTCAAAGACCTGTTGATTCCCGGCCTGATCGTCCTGGTTCCCTTTGTCCTGGTCCACAAACAGCCCGACCTGGGCACCGCGATGCATCTATTATCCACTTGCGTCCCCATGTTTTTGGTCTTCCGCCTCCGTCCCCGCCTTTTATTAAGCATGGTTCTGGTGGTGGCCCTGGGGGCCGGGGTGGCGATATCCCTGCTGGCCAGCGGATCGTGGCACGTGCTTTTGGAAAAGGGGATCATCAAGCCCCACCAGATCGACCGCATCGAAACATTTTTTGATCCCGGCAAGGATCCTTCGGGCGGGGGCTGGCAGATCCTGCAATCCCAGAACGCGGTGGGCGGCGGCCAGGTCTTCGGCCGGGGATTCATGGAGGGTTCGCAGCACAAAAACGGTTTTCTGCCCGAGGCCGAGACCGATTTCGCCTTTGCCGCCCTGGCCGAGGAATGGGGCTTTGTCGGCTGCGCGGTGATTCTGGCCCTTTTTATGTGCCTGGTCAGTTCCGGCCTGATGCTGGCCCGACGAAGCAAAGACCGTTTCGGCAGCCTCATCGCCCTGGGGCTGACCTCCTTTTTGTTCTGGCAGGTGATCATCAATGTGGGCATGGTCACCGGGCTCCTGCCGGTGGTGGGGATTCCGCTGCCCTTCATCAGCTATGGCGGCACCTCTCTGGTGGTGACCGTCCTGGCGGTGGGCCTGGTGTTGAATATCGGCATGCGCCGGTATATGTTTCAGGAAGAGCCGGTGCGGGAAAACCCCCTGGTTTGGAGCCAGGATCCGGACGAGGCGCTCCGGGTGGTGGTCACCGTGCCGGTTCGGCGTTTGGCCGTCGATACCCCTTTCAACCCCGAACTGCATCCCCAGAATCGACTCCCCCACGTCCGTCCCTGGGCCAAATATCTTCGCAAGGGCCGCTCCAAGATGAGCGGCTGGCAGGCCCCGGATCTGTTTTTCGAGGAGTGACCGCCGGGACTTTTCAACCATGGCCGTCTTTGATGGCCGTTTTTTGCGCTCGCCCGGCGAAAATTTTTCCTTGACAATCAACGCCCGTCGTGATACTTAAAGAGGTTCCAATCAGAGCCGATACGCTCGGGCTTTGGGTTAAAACGCCCCTCTGGGGTTTCAATAGTTTGGAGACAGGAAGGCTGCCATGATCACCAAAACCTTTATGGCCAAAGAGGAAGACGTCGCCAAAAAGTGGTATCTCGTTGATGCGGAAGGCCAAGTGCTGGGCCGCCTGGCTTCCGAGATCGCTCGGCGTCTGCGCGGCAAACACAAGGCCATCTTCACCCCGTATAACGACACCGGTGATTTCGTCGTTGTGGTCAACGCCGACAAGGTCCGGATGACCGGCCGGAAGATGGATCAGAAAAAGTATTACCGCTACAGTGGCTTCATCGGCGGCATGAAAGAAACCGTGGCCAAGACGCTTTTGGCCAAAAAGCCCACCGAGGTGCTCATGCTGGCCGTGCGCGGCATGCTGCCCAAAAACAGCCTGGGCCGTCGCCAGTTGAAAAAGCTCAAGTTGTATGCGGGCGGCGAACATCCCCATACCGCCCAGAAGCCTGAAACCATCGAACTGCTGTAAAACGGGCCGGAAACGGGCACCACGGGCCTTGGGCGCCGAGGCCGGCTGGCCCGCACGCCTATGACCCATAAAAGACTAAGGAGAATTGCCACATGGCGGATAAACGATTCTACGCCACCGGGAAGCGGAAGACCTCCATCGCCCGGGTTTGGATGACCCCCGGCGCCGGCCAGATCAATATCAACCAGCGCCCCATCGAAGAATATTTCGGCCGCGAAACGCTGAAAATGGTGGCGGAACAGGCTTTGGATCTGACCAGCACCAAGGGCCAGTTCAATTTTTATATTCTGGCCTGCGGCGGCGGCATTGCCGGCCAGGCCGGCGCTGTCCGTCACGGCATTGCCAAGGCCTTGCAGGAATACGATCCCGCTCTGCGCGGCGCGCTGAAGAAAGCCGGTTTCCTGACCCGCGACGCCCGCAAGAAAGAGCGCAAGAAATACGGCCAGAAAGGCGCCCGAGCCCGTTATCAGTATTCCAAGCGGTAACGGCCCCACCGACCTTTGGTCGAATCATCGAACCCCGGTCCGGGCTTTTACCTGGGCCGGGGTTTTTTGTCTTATCTGACATATAAATTGGGTATATAAAGAATCTTCATAATGTATACGCTGCGAGAGGAAAATATGAAAGTCGGCATCATCGGCGCCACCGGCTATACCGGTTTGGAACTCCTGCGTCTTTTGGCCCAACACCCGGCCGGGCCCGAAGTGGCGGTCGTCACCTCCCGGCGGGAGACGGGCCGGCCGCTCACGGCCGTTTTCCCCGCCCTGAGCGGATTGGCCAATTATGACGAACTGAAGTTCGAAGCGCCAGAGGCCGCTGAACTGGCCGGCCGGGCCGAGTTCTTGTTTCTGGCCGCTCCGCATGGCGCGGCCATGGGCCTGGCCCCGGCCCTTTTGGCCGGCGGCGCTCGGGTGGTGGATCTGTCGGCGGATTTTCGCCTGCGTGACGCGGGTACCTTCGCCCGGTGGTATCAGCCCCATGAGGCGCCGCAACTGCTGGGCCAGGCCGTTTATGGCCTGCCGGAACTATACGCCTCCGAGATCCGCACGGCC
>JAVBTP010000158.1:0-9475 GCA_031556115.1 Candidatus Adiutricaceae bacterium | reverse complement strand
AAGAACTCTCCCTCGCCGTCTTTAACGCTCCAGAAGAAAAAGGCCGCCTGCTCTCCGCCCAGGCGCGTCAGCAGCCGCGACGTGGCCCGCCACGCGGGTGTCTCTCAAACCACAGTGTCATTCGTGTTAAGCGGACGGGAGGACGTCTCCATTCCCGAAGAAACCCGGCGGCGAGTCTCAGCCGCCGCCGCCCAACTCGGTTATCTTCGCAGCCATCTGGCTTCCGGGCTCTTGCGGGGGCGCACCCAGTCCGTGGGGGTGGTTCTGCTCTCCTTGGTCTATCCCTGGATGGTTTGCGCCGGTATACAGGCCGGACTGGCCCAGGCCGATTATGTTCCCGTGCTCCTGTCTCCGAGTTGGAGCCGGGTGTATTCCCGAAGCGGCAAAAATCCCACGAAATACACTTCGGAGGAGATGGGCATTATCCATCGCCTGATCGAACAGCAGGTGGATGGTCTTCTTTATTACTCCATTGATCCGACGCATACGGCCGCCTGCCTGGCCGAACTGACCCGCCGTAAGATTCCGGCCGTGCTCATTGACGATGACTGCTCTGGCGCCGGGGTTGATTTTGTCGGGTGTGACGACAATGAGGTGGGGCGTCTGGCCGCCCGCCATTTGCTCTCGCTGGACCGCCGTTCGTTCGGGCTGGCGCGATATCCGGGGCCCTGTCATCCTGGCCGGCAGCGGGTGGCCGGTTTTGCCGCCGAGTTGAAAGCCGCCCACCGGAAGTATCGCGTTTTCGAGGCCGAGGAGAGCCAGCGGGACGAATTGCCCCGCCAACTCTCTGGGCTGCTCAGGCCGCCGGCCGCCGTTTTCGCCTGCAATGATCTTCAGGCGGCGGTGGTGTTGCGGGCGGCGCGGATGATCGGCTGGCGGGTGCCGGAGGATCTGGCGATAGTGGGCGTGGGCGGTTTTCAGCTTTTCGAATACACCGCTCCACCGATCACCACCGTGCATCGCCCGGCCCCCGATATCGGCCGCCGGGCGGCGGACTTGCTGCTGGAACGCATCAACGGTTATGACGGCCCCCCCCGTCGGGTCATCTTTCCGCCCAACCTCGAGGTGCGGGAATCAACGGTGAAAAATACGTGACACCGGTTGGCCGTCAGTGCCAAAACGAACAGGAAGATGAAGGTGAGCCCCACAAACAGCCCGCCCTGGATCATCGGTGCCGGAGCGGGCCGTTCGGGTGACGGCAGGCGGCCGAAAAAAGAAGCGCTTATTACTCCGGCCACAGAATAAGTCATACCCGTGATTTCGCCAAAGCCCGAAATCACTGGACTTCCGCCGCCGAGAACCGACTTCGCCAACTGCCGGGTCAATGGCGGGTGGCTCTGGGAAACCGGCAACAGCAACGTTCCCAGCGCCACTTTCTTGAGGCCGGATTTCAGCGGCCGGATAAGCCGGAACGGCAGATAGGCGAACAGCCAGGCCGTCGGTATGAAGATCGCCATGGGCGCGGCCCCGCGCGCTCGCCGGGGCCGGCCGGGCCCGCCGCGTTGGGGTTCATACCGCGCCGCCCAGTTTTTCGGCGCGGGCCAAGGCGTCCGTTTTATGGATATCGCCCTTGTCATAGACGCCAGGGATCAAAAGTATGCCCCGGTCGGCCAGCCCCAGATAGTTGCCGATAGACTTATAGGTGGCCACCGGGCCGTCAAAAGCGGCGGCCTCCGTGTCCTCGGCGCACATCAGCAGCATGCTTTCCTTGATTTTCAACTTGATCGGGGCTTGGGGCCTCATGTAGGCATAGAACTTGTCAAGAGCCGCTTTCATCTGGGCGCTGAGGGTGAACCAATAAAGCGGGCCGCAGAGCACCAGCACGTCGGCTTTTTCGAGCATGGGCGCCAACGTGTCAAAACCATCGTCAAAAGAACAGGGCTTGCCTTTGCTCCAGCAGGTGTCGCAGGCCAGGCAGCCGTCAACCAGATCGACGGCGCTTTGAAATTTGTTTACCTCATGGCCGGCGGCCCGGGCGCCTTTGATAAAAGCGTCGGCCATCAGTTCGCTGTTGCCGCCCCGGCGGGGGCTGCCGGTGATGATCAATACGTTTTTGCTCATAATTCCTCCCTGTACAATGCGGATGGGTAAATAGTATCATGCCCCCCGGAGCGGCGCAAGCCCGCCCCGCGGCCCGCTTTCGGCGAATGGCCGGCAGACGGGCCTTTGGCGGGGCAAGGCGATTCGCCGCCGTCTTGGCCTGGCCGTGAGGCCGAAGCGCCGTTGGGTTCGCGCCGCGAACTCCCGGCCCAACCTGGAGGCGGCCCCGAGCCTGTTGGATCGGAGTTTTGTTGAAAACGAAGGCCGCCAATCGCCGGCCGCCAAAACCCGGAAATTACACGCCGACCACCTGCCGGCCGCCGCTTAGATGGCGGCCATCATTGACCACCACCTCAATGATATATTCCGCCCCCAAAATGAAATTCGCCCGGTAATCTGGTGGCGGCGGTTTTCAGCGCGACGGTTTTTAGCCGGTTGCCGCGCCGTCCGCCCCGTGCTATACTTCCAGTTTCATATCCAATCGGCGAAGCTCCCGAGGGCTCGCCGCGACTCCCCGGCCGGCGGGAAAGGATTTTTCATGAACGCCAAAACCCTGATGGTGGTGGGCACGGCCTCTTCCGTGGGCAAGAGCCTTCTGGTTACCGCCCTCTGCCGCATTTTCAAGAACCACGGCTATTCCGTGGCCCCGTTCAAATCCCAGAACATGTCCCTCAACTCCTTCGTCACCCCCGAGGGGCACGAGATGGGACGGGCCCAGGTCTCCCAGGCCGAGGCCGCGGGTCTGGTCCCTTCGGCCCTGATGAACCCCATCCTGCTCAAACCCACCACCGACCGTAAAAGCCAGGTCATCGTCAACGGCCGGGTCCACGCCAACATGTCGGCCGAGGAATATTACGCCTATAAGGACAACCTGCGGCCGGCGGTGCGGGAGGCTTTTGACGCCCTGGCCGGGCAATACCAGGTGGTGGTCATCGAAGGGGCGGGGAGTCCGGCCGAAATCAATCTGATGGACGGCGATTTTGTCAACATGGGCATGGCCGCCATGGTGGACGCCCCCGTGCTCCTGGTGGGGGATATTGACCGCGGCGGGGTTTTCGCCTCGCTCTACGGTACGGTCAAGCTTTTGCCCCCCGAGGACCAGAGGCGCATCAAAGGGTTGATCGTCAACAAGTTTCGGGGTGACGTCAGGATTCTGGAGCCCGGTCTGCGGAAAATCGAGGCGCTTTTGGGCCTCCCCGTGCTGGGGGTCCTGCCCTATGAAAAATTCGCCGTCGACGAGGAGGACAGCCTCACCGACCGCCTGGCCAAAGGCGGCCGGGGGGAACTGAACATCGCCGTGGTGCGGCTGCCGCGCCTGTCGAACTTCACCGACTTCGCGGTGTTCGACAGCCTGCCCGACGTGGCCCTGCGATATGTCGATGACGCCGCCGGTCTGGCCGAGGCTGATTTGATCATTCTGCCCGGCTCCAAAAACACCATTGAGGACATGCGATTTTTAGAGGAAAAAGGTTTCGCCGCCGAAATCAAGCGCCTGGCCGCGGCCGGCCGGGCCGTGGCGGGCCTGTGCGGCGGCTTTCAGATTCTGGGGCGGACCATCCGCGACCCTCACGGCGTGGAAAGCTCTTCCCCCGAGATATCCGGTCTGGGGCTTCTGGAGGTGGAGACCTGTTTCGCCCGGGACAAGCATACCCGCCAGTCCCGGCCGAAACTGGCCGAACACCCGGGCCCCCTGGCCGGCACCGGCGGGCTGGTGTTGGAAGGTTATGAGATCCACCTGGGCGAGACCATCCTCGGCCCGGGCGCCGCGCCCCTCGACGAGGGCGGGGCCGACGGCCCCCTGGGCGCGGTGGGGCACAGCGGCCGGGTATGGGGCAGCTACCTGCACGGGTTTTTCGACCATCTGGAATTCACCCGCCGTTTTCTCAACAACCTCAGGCGGGCCAAGGGGCTGGCCGAGGCGGGGGACGGCGGGGGCGAAACTTCATACCGGGACGTCAAGGAGCGGGAATATGACCGTTTGGCGGCCCTGGTGGAACAGCATCTGCCGTTTGAGCGGCTGGCGGACATCGCCGGTTTGAAATAGGTTCGGAAGTTTGGTACGCGGAGTCTAACCCTAAGGAGCCCGAGATGAGCGAACGCTATGGCATCATTCTGGCCGGCGGAGCCGGCACCCGGCTGCATCCGGCCACCCTGGCCGTTTCCAAGCAGATGCTGCCGATTTACGACAAACCCATGATCTATTATCCTCTTTCAACCCTCATGCTGGCCGGCATACGGGAGATCCTGGTCATTTCCACACCCCACGACCTGCCGCTGTTCAAGCACCTTTTGGGCGACGGCCGGCGCTGGGGCATCCATCTGGACTACGCCGAGCAGCCCAAGCCGGAAGGCCTGGCCCAGGCTTTGATCATCGGCCGGCCCTTCATCGCCGGCCGGCCCAGCGCCCTGGTGCTGGGCGACAACATTTTTTACGGCCATAATCTGGCCCGGCTGCTGAGCCAGACCAAGATCGACCAGCCGGGGGCCACGGTTTTTGCCTATCGGGTCAGTGACCCGCAACGGTATGGCGTGGTGGCGTTCGGGCCCGACGGGCGGGCCGTCAGTCTGGAGGAAAAGCCGGCCCGGCCTTGCAGCAACTACGCGGTGACGGGCCTCTATTTTTACGATTCGGAGGCTCCGGACCTGGCCGCCGGGCTTAAACCCTCGCTCCGTGGGGAACTGGAGATCACCGACCTCAACCGGCTCTATCTGGAGCGCGGCCAACTGCGGGTGGAGGTCATGACGCGGGGCTATGCCTGGCTGGACACCGGCACCCACGACAGCCTCCTGGAGGCCGGCCAGTTCATCGCCACTCTGGAGGCCCGGCAGGGGCTGAAAATATCCTGCCCCGAGGAAATCGCCTTCCGCAACGGCTGGATCACCGCCCAGGAACTGGAGGCTTTGGGCCAGGAATTGGCCAAGAACGGCGATGGGCAATATCTGCTGAATCTGCTGACCGAGGAGGCCTGTTAAGCCCGCTCCGGCGGATATACCCGCCGCCGCGGTTCCGCTGGCCATAAGGCGCCGGGCGGGTCTGGCGATCCCCCGGCGCCTTATCGTGTCCGGTTCTTTTGGGCGGGGCCGCCGGGGTCGGTTATAGATCCGGCGGCTAAATATATTCATTCTCGGCCGGCCAAGTCCCGGTGATTTCGGGCTTTGCCGAAATCACGCTGAATAAGTTTAGCCGGCGGGTCAATATTTCGCGGCCAAATCGTTCGGCTGTTAGAAATTTCTTGAATTTACGGGCATTGACTGATACAGTATTTAATCCGCCCTAAAGGGGGATGGGAGATACAAAAACGGCCCACCAGGTGGTCCGGCGGAGGATATCATGGCGAAAATTCAGCAGAAAGCAAGAAAAATCGTCCTGGCCTACTCAGGGGGGCTGGATACGTCCATCATTTTGAAGTGGCTTCGGGAAACCTATGGGGCCGAAGAGGTCATCGCCTTCACCGCTGATCTCGGGCAGGGCGACGAACTGGATGGCCTGGAGGCCAAAGCCCTGAAAACCGGAGCCAGCAAATTGTATATCCGCGATCTGACGGAAGAATTTGTCAAAGACTTCGTCTACCCGGCCGTGCGGGCCAATGCCATTTATGAAGGGCAGTACCTGTTGGGCACCTCTCTGGCCCGGCCGGTCATTGCCAAGCACCTGGTGGACATCGCCAGGGCCGAAGGGGCGGACGCCGTGGCCCACGGGGCCACCGGCAAGGGCAACGACCAGGTGCGCTTCGAACTGACGACCATGGCCCTCGACCAAGACCTCAAAACCGTGGCCCCCTGGCGGGAATGGGACCTGACCTCCCGCACCGACCTGATCAACTTCGCGGAAAAGCACGGCATTCCCATACCGGTGACCAAGGCCAAACCCTATTCCACGGACCGCAACATCCTGCACATCAGCTTTGAGGGCGGCATTCTGGAAGATCCCTGGCGGGAGCCGGACGAGGACATGTTCGTTCTCTCCGTCTCTCCTGAAAAGGCTCCCGATAAAGCCACCTATATTGAAATCGAATTCGAGGGCGGGGACGCGGTGGCCGTGGACGGGAAAAAGATGACCCCGGCCGTGCTTCTGGACCACCTCAACAAGCTGGGCGGGGCCAATGGCATCGGCCGCGTCGACCTGGTGGAGAGTCGCTTTGTTGGCATGAAGTGCCTGTGCGTGTATGAAACCCCCGGAGTCACCATTCTGCACCTGGCCCAACGCAACATGGAATCCCTGACTCTGGACCGCGAGGTGATCAATCTGAAGGATTCGGTCATGCCCAAATACGCGGCTTTGGTGTATAACGGCTTCTGGTACGCCCCCGAGCGGGTGGCCTTGCAGACCATGATCGACCAGACCCAGGAGAAGGTCAGCGGCGTGGTGCGCCTGAAGCTGTATAAAGGCACCTGCGCGGTGGTGGGCCGCCGGTCCCCCAACTCTCTGTACCATGACGCCTACGCCACCTTTGAGACCGACGGCGTCTACAACCAGGCCGACGCGGCCGGCTTCATCCGCTGTCTGGGTCTCCGGCTCCGCATTCAAAAACTGCTGCGCGGCTGATTTTTATACTGGCTCGGGGACAAGGGGATCGTCGCTCGAGCGAAGATTTCCTGACCATTAAGAGAGGGGCGATGGCCGCCAAAACCTCGAAACAAAACGACGAAAAGCTCTGGGGCGGACGGTTTTCCGGATCCACGGACGCGCTTTTGGAAAAGCTCTCGGCTTCGGTGCACTTTGACCACCGCCTGGCCGTCCACGACCTGACCGGCAGCCAGGCCCACGCCCGCATGTTGGGGGCGGTGGGCCTGGTGAGCGCCGAGGAAAGCCGAAAAATGGTCAAGGGGCTGGAGGAGCTCAAGAAAAAGGTCCTGAAAGGCGAATTCCCTTGGGATCCCAAGCTGGAAGACGTCCACATGAACCTGGAGCGGGCCCTGACCGACCTCATCGGCCCGGCGGGGGAAAAGCTGCACACCGCCCGCAGCCGCAACGACCAGGTGGCCCTCGATACCCGCCTGTATATGAAAGACGCGGTCCGCGGCCTGGGCGGCGAATTGCGCCGACTGCGGGCCGGCCTGGCGGAAAAGGCCGGCCAGGTCAAAGACGCGCCCATGCCCGGCTACACCCACTTGCAGAGGGCCCAGCCGGTCCTCCTGGCCCACCATCTTCTGGCCTATTACCAGATGCTCAGCCGGGACCAGGAGCGGCTGAACGATTTACGCACACGCCTGGACTATATGCCCCTCGGCAGCGGCGCCCTTTCGGGCACGGGTTTGCCCATTGATCCCCGGATGGTGGCCGAGGAACTCGGATTCGCCCATCTGGCGGAAAACAGCCTCGACGCCGTGGCCAGCCGTGACCATGTGCTGGAGTTCCTCTCCTGGGGGGCCATAGTGATGGTCCATTTGTCACGCCTGGCCGAGGATATCATTCTCTGGTGTTCCCAGGAATTCGCCTTTGCCGAACTGCCGGACGGCCTGGCCACCGGCAGTTCCATGATGCCTCAGAAGAAAAATCCCGACGGGGCGGAACTGATGCGGGGCAAGGCCGGCCGGGCCATCGGGAATCTCGCCGCGCTTCTGGCGGTGGTCAAGGGCCTGCCCATGTCCTACAACCGCGATTTGCAGGAGGACAAGGAACCCCTCTTCGACACGGCCGACACTTTGGGGTTGATTCTGCCCGTGGCCCACCGGATGGTGGCGGAACTGAAATTCAATTTCGAGCGCCTGCGGGCCGCGGCCGACGACCCCTATGCCCCGGCCACCGATCTGGCCGACCACCTGGTGCGTCAGGGCGTCCCCTTTCGGGAGGCCCATCGCCAGGCCGGAGCGGCCGTGGCCTATGGCCTGTCGGTGAGAAAGGCCCTGGCGGAATTGAGCCTGGAGGAACTGAACCGGTTCTGCCCATCGGCCACGAAACAGGCGCTGGAGGACATGAAGCTGGAACGCCTTCTGGCCGCCCGGTCCACCTATGGCGGCACCTCGCCCCGTTCGGTGGCCAGGCAGCTGGCGGCCGCCCGGCGGGCGTTGACCGCCGAGTTGCGAAAAAGCGGCGGCTGAGTTTTAGGATACCCAATATCCAATGAGGAGTCGGTCTCACATGACAAGGGCTGGAAAAGGCCGACGGGCCAAAATACTGGCGGGGCTGGCGATGGCGGTCATGTTGGCGGCCGGCGCTTGCGGGGTCAAAACTCCTCCCTACCCCGAGGCGGCCACCTTGCCGAGTAAGATCCTGAACCTGACCCAGGCCGTCACCGATGACGGGGAGATGATCATCACCTGGACGCCCCCCAAGGAGAACATGGTGGGCCGGCCTTTGAAATCCCTGGGCGGCTTTGCCATTGAGATGGCCGACAACGTGGCTGATGACAATTACTGCCTGGGCTGCCCCCACCAGTACCGCCTGGTGGACCGGGTGCCGGCCGCTTCCCCCCCGCCGGGTATGGAGATGGCGCCCGGCCCCTACACCTGGCGGTATCGGACCCAGCCGGGGCACGTCTATCACGTGCGGGTGGCCGGCGTGGCGGAAGGCGGCGGTGTCCACCCCTCGGCCTGGACCGAGGCCGTGGTCTGGGCTTGGCCCGCCCCCGGCTCCTTGGGTTTCAGCGCCGCCTTGGGCGACCGCGCGGTGGAGTTGGGCTGGAACCGTCCGGGCCAGGGTTTCCAGGCGGAGATCGAAAAACAGGACGCCAGGGGCGTTTGGCGCGGTCTCAACGGCCTGGATCCGAAAACCGGCCACTTTTCCGACCTGGACGTGGAATACGAAAAGACCTATGTCTATCGGGCCCGCCTGATCCGCCTGAAAGACCAGACCAGCATCCTCGGCCCGTGGTCTCCGGAGCGTTCCGTCCGGGTCGTCGATGTCGTGCCCCCCAACCCGCCCGGGTATCTGGACGCGGCCCTGGCCGCCGGCGGGGTGAAGCTGAGCTGGGAAAGCATCGCCTTCGATCCCGACCTGGCCGGCTACCGGGTGTACAGGCAAATGGCCGGTGAGAACGACTTCAAGCGGATCGGCCCGGAACTGGTGCGGGAAAACGCCTTCTTCGACCCGATCGCCCTGACTTCGGAGAGTTCCGTCCGCTATCGGGTCACTTCGGTGGACAAGAGCCTCAGAGCCAACGAGAGTCTGCCTTCACCCACCGTTGGCGTGCTCCTCGAGCCGCCGGTGGAGGCCGCGCCCCGGCCGGAGCCCACCCCCCGCCGCCGTTTTGATGAGCGCCGGCCGGGGCCGGGTCTCCGCCGTGTTGGCGGAGGTCCGGTGGAAAAATTTTGATGTGACGAGAGACGTTTCGTATAAACGCCAACTTAAGGATCATTATTGACCAATGAGCTTTTTTGAATATCGCGACCACCGACTCATGGCCGAGGGGGTTTCCCTGGCCGACATCGCCCGGAGCGTGGGCACCCCCGTCTATGTGTATTCCCGGGCCGCCTTCACCGCTCCCTTGGATGA
>JAVBTP010000202.1:0-5405 GCA_031556115.1 Candidatus Adiutricaceae bacterium | reverse complement strand
ATTGCGGGGTGAAACCCAGTTATGAGGCCCACGGGCACAGCCTGATCATCGACCCATGGGGAACGGTGTTGGCCGAACAGCCCGACGGCGAGGGCTATATCATGGCCGAAATCGACCTTGACCGGGTGGCCCAGGTCCGGGCCCAGATTCCCTCGCTCCGCAACCGCCGCGACGACATCTATAGAGCGTTTTACAATTTATTACTCCGGCAACAAAATAAATACAAGCGCTCTGGCCGCACCGCCACATCCGGGGAGTCAGACCGCTGACCGGTTCCATTCGAGGCGACGGCCCGGCATCCGGCATTTCGAAAAGAAAACGAAACCCCACCGGCCTTGGTCGGCAACCTGGCCCGAAGGGTTTCACTATTTCAATTGCAACTCCAGACCGGCCACGGCCAGCACCACCGCATCAGCCGCGGCGGCCAGATGCTGATTGGCCGAACCGGCCAGGTCGCGGAACTTGCGGGCCAGTTCGTTCATGGGCACAATGCCGCCGCCCACTTCGTTGGAAACCACAATCACCGGGCCGGCATAGGCCCGCGCCGCCTCGATGAACCGGTCGATCCGGCCCAGGGCCGCCTCGGGGTCGTCGTTTTCCCCCAAAAGGTTGCTGAGCCAGAGGGTGACGCAATCCATCAGAACCACACTGTCGCCCGTGAGGCCGGCCAGGGCCTGATCGGGGTTGAGGGGGGCCTCCAGGGTGCGCCAGCCTGGTCCGCGTTCGGCCTGATGGCGTTTGATCCGTTCGGCCATTTCGCCGTCCAGGGCCTGGGCCGTGGCCAGATACAGGCGCGGGGCCGGATGGGTTTCGGCCCGGGCCAGGGCCAGACGGGTCTTGCCGCTTTTGGCGCCCCCGAGGCAGAGAGTCAGTTTTCCCATAAAAATCTCCGGCGGGAATCGAAATTCCCGTTCAAGCATAAATCGCCGCGAGGCGGCTTTCTTAAAGGCTGGCGCAACAATGAACGGCCTGGATGGATTTTATCGCGCCGGCCAAGAAACATATTCAACCCGTGATCTCGCCAAAGCCCAAAACACTGAATTTGGTCGTCCGGGAATGAGCATGTTTAGCGGCCGGGCCTATAGCCCTGTTCCAATTCCAGGGGCGCCGGCAGTAAAAACGTCGGTATCAGTCAAAAGTCTGGCTGACCAAGAGAGCGGTTTTGAGGTCGCGCTCGTCGCCCCGATCCTGGCCGCGCTTTTGAAAATAGGCGGCCACGGCCTTGCGGTACTTTTCGGGTTTATTGGGCAGGAGGTGGCGGCGGGCGGCCAGGCCGGCCGTTTCGATCTCCACCACGATCGTGGCCTGAAAACCTGGTTGCTCCAAGAGGACTTCGGGCGCCAACTGATCGGCCCCCGAATCCGTGGTGATGGCGGCGGGGTCGTATTTGGCCACCAGCCGGGTGAGGATTGCGGCTTTCTGTTCCGGGGACTTGATCTCCCTGGCCAGGCCGCGAATGAGCACCGACCGCCCCAATTGGGCGTTGCGGCAGGGGCTGGCCGTGAAATCACTGGTCAGGACGGAGAGGGCTTCGGTGACCGAAAAGGCCACCTTGGGATTCTGGCGCAGGTGCTCGATCTTGTCGCCCAGACCCGTGTGGAAAAAAATGGAGCCGCCCTGCCATAGAAAATTCAAGGGCACGGTGTGGGGCCAACCATCGGGGTCAATGGTGGTGAGGTGCCCGATTTCCGTTTGCCGTAAAAATTCCTCAATGGCCGCCTCATCTTTCCAAACGTAGGTTGTCCGCATCCCCGCCACCTTTCTTGATTTGAAGTTCGATCATAACCCCGGGCTTCAGCGGCCGGGAACCAACTCCCCCAGCCGCTTGGCTATTGACCCGCCGACTTCAATCCGCGGGCTTGAGAAGATCCAGCATGGGTTGGTGCAAAAAGCCGTTGGAACCCACGATGTCGCGGCTTTGGCCCAAAACATAGGGCTGGCCCTGGTAGTCGCTCACTTGGCCCCCGGCCTCGTACAGCAGCGTCAGGCCGGCGGCCACGTCCCACGGCTTGAGGCCCGATTCCCAAAAGGCGTCGGCCAGACCGGCGGCCACATAGGCGATATCCAAAGCGGCCGCGCCGGCCCGGCGCACGGCCTGGGCGGCCATGATCAGGCGGCCGAAGGGGTGCAGCACCTCGCCGCCGCGTTCATAGATGTCATAGGGAAAGCCGGTGTTGAGCATGGCCTGGCGCAGCGCGGCCGTGTCGGTGACGGCCAGGCGGCGCTCCACCAGCCCCCGGCCGGGGATGTTCAGGCGGCGGAAAGCGCCGCCGCCGGCGTACCCCCAATACAGTTCCCCCAGGGCCGGAGCGTTGATGACCCCCACCAGGGGCCGCTCCCGGCCGTCCTGGTCCGGCCCGGTCAGGCCGATGGACACCGCGAAGAAGGGGTGGCCGTGGGCGAAGTTGGTGGTGCCGTCGAGGGGGTCGATATACCATTTGTAGGGGGATTGGCGGCCGCCGCTCCGGCCTTCCTCCTCGCCCACCAGAAGGTGGTCGGGATAGGCCTGGCCGATGATCCGCCGGATCACCTCTTCGGACCGAAAGTCATATTCGGTCACCAGGTCGATGGCCCCTTTCAGGCCGACCTTGGGTCGCGGGCCGCCGTAGCCGGCCAGAAGCTGGCGGGCGCCGGCCTCGGCGGCGGCCAGGGCCACTTGCAGGGCTTGTTCTTTATTCATATCCCCCCTCCAATCACGGCCAGACTCGCTTCATGATAGCATCCGCGCCATTTCTTGGCAAATAGTTCGGGATCGCCCGCGGCAAGATCCGAGGCGGGCAAAAACAGGTTGACAAAATCGGGTAAAAAATGGAAAATGCTCTAGTTCAACCGGGGCGTCAAAAGGCGCCGAGGGTGGCAACTCCCAAGGGGATGTAGCTCAGCTGGGAGAGCGCGGCGTTCGCAATGCCGAGGCCAGGGGTTCGATCCCCCTCATCTCCACCAAATTTACAACCAACGAAGTCCGTCAAGCTCCTAAAAGTCTTGGCGGACTTTGTTTTTAGGGTGATCCGTCTTCCAGTGCCGTCTCGCGAAACCTGTTGCCCATATCCCGCTGAAATTGATTTCCAGAATGAAAAGCCCCAGAACAATGCAGGCGGCGCCTAAAACGGACTGCCCGGTTATCGGCTCGTTGCCGAAGGTATAGGCGACGATGCCCGCGAACACGGTTTCAAAGCAATTGATCACCCCCACATGAGAAGCGCTGGTGTATCGCTGGGCAATGGTCTGGACGATAAACGCCATGGCCGTGCAGATGACGGCCAAAAAGACGACGGCGACCCATATTTGGGTATTCGGCGGGAAGGCGGGCCGTTCCAGCGCCAAGGCCAGGACCAGGCTGATCAGGCCCGTGACGCCCAGTTGCAGAACCCCCAGTTGACAGGCGTCGACCTCTTTTTGCGCCACGGCCTTTTCGGTCACCAAAAGATAGGCGGCATAAATCAAGGCGCAGGCCATGCAGAACAGGTCGCCCCGGATATGCGCGTAATCGAGGGTCAGATTCTCCGTGAGGGTTAACAGGGCGATGCCCGCCAGGCAGGTCAGGGCCACGAGAATCAGTTTGGGCTCCGGGGCCTGGCGATAAACAAGGCCGGAGAGGGCCGGCGTGAAGATCACCGTCAATCCGCACAGAAAGCCGGCGTTGGCCAGCGTGGTGCGTTGCATGCCGCAGGTCAGCGTCCCGAACACCAAAGAAAGCATGACGCCCAACAGCAGGGCGTGGCGCCGGGTGGCCCCGGAAATATGGCGCAAGCGGTTGCCTGAAAAAATCACGGCCGCGCCGAAAGCCAGCAGGAACCGCCAGGCGTTGAGGGTGAACGGGCCCAGGGCGTCTATGCCGATGTCGGTCGCCAGAAAAGAAAAACCCCAGCAAAAAACGACGATCAACAACATCAGGTCGGCCTTGAACTGCGCGGTCACTGTTCCTCCAAGGTATACGTTCAAGTTTATGATACTCTTTTGAAATAAGAACGCAAGTTTCTTCCCCTTGGCGCGGCCACGGAAATTCCACCGGCGCCGCTCCGGCGCCGGCCGCCGGCCCTTGCGGGCGGCTTGCCTAAATTCTCAAAAAGCGCTATAAATACACCATACACTTCATTATCGCCTCAGTTTCCAGCGCGACGGCGCTCCGCCGGCGACGACGCCCCGAATAAGGAACCTTTATGGACGACCTTGACGGCTTATTGGAATCCCGACCCCCGGAGGCCCGACAACTCCTCCCCTTGTTGCAGGCGGTCCAGGCCCGCTATCGCTGCCTGCCGGAGGCGGCCCTCAGGGCCATTGCCGAACGGCTGGGCCTGCCTCTTTCCCAGGTCTTCAGCGTGGCCGGGTTTTATCAGGCCCTGAGCCTGACCCCCAAGGGCGACCAGGTGGTCAAAGTCTGCTGTGGCACGGCCTGCCACCTGCGCGGCGCCCCGGCCATCGTGCAATCCTTGGAAACGGTCCTGGGGTTGAAATTGGGCGAAACCACCCCCGACGGCGCCTATACACTGGAACCGGTCAACTGTCTGGGAGCCTGCGCCCTGGCGCCGGTGGTGACCATCAACGATCGGACTCACGGGGAACAGACTCCGGATTCGGCCCGGTCCCTGGTTCGGCCGGCGGAGTCCTGATGGGGCCGCCGCCTTCACGGTTCGCGGCCTGAACACCCAAGAGCCGGCGGCATGTTTCAATTTTCTTCGTCATTGATATCAAAAAGGATGGGGGTATGCGATTTTCAGATCCGGCCGCTGTTCAGGCGTATAAAACCCAACTGGCCGTCCGGCCCGAGGCCCGGCGCCGCCTCTGGGTCTGCGGCGGCACCGGCTGTCTGGCCGGCGGCGGCCGCGAGGTGTATGCCGCCCTCATCGCCGAGGCCGAAAAGCGCGGTTTGATGGCCGATCAGGTGTCATGGCGTATCGACCTCTCCGGCTGCCGTGGCCTGTGCGAGCGCGGACCTCTGGTGGAGGTCATGCCCGAAGGGTATTTTTATCAAAAAGTCAGGCCCGGCGATGCCGAAGAGATCGTGTCCGTCACTCTTCTCGACGGCCGGCCGGTGGAGCGATTGACTTCCGGCTCGTGCCATCTGGAGGCCCACACCCTGCCGTTTTTCCAGCCTCAGACCCGCCTGATCATGGCCCGCCTGGGCCGCACCGACCCTGAGGATCTGGATGATTACCTCAAAACCGACGGCTATGCCGCCTTAACCCTGGCTCTGGACAGCCTCGGCTCCGAAGAGGTCTGCCGGCGGATCGAAGATTCCGGCCTGAGGGGCCGGGGCGGAGGCGGCTTTGAGGCCGGCCGCAAATGGCGGAGCTGCCGTGAGGCCCCCGGTCCGGTCAAATACGTGCTGGCCAACGGCGACGAGGGCGACCCGGGCGCTTTTATGAACCGCAGTCTGATGGAGGGCGACCCCCAGGCCATCATCG
>JAVBTP010000243.1:0-6437 GCA_031556115.1 Candidatus Adiutricaceae bacterium | reverse complement strand
GTACATTTCCCCGTGGCCGCCCGGCGTGAGAACTGAGCCGGGCGGCGGAATACGGGGTTTCCATGAAAAATTTCTTTGCCGACATCCAGTGGAAAAATCTGGTGCTCATTATCGCGGGCAGCGTGATTTTTTCCTCCTCCTATGCCCTCTTTTTGCAGCCCAACCATATCGCCCCCGGCGGGGTCAGCGGCCTGGGCATGGCCGTCAACGCGGTGACCGGCTTCCCTTTGGGGATCACGGTGCTGGTCATGAATATTCCGCTGTTGATCCTGGCCCTGCATAAATTCGGCCTCAAGCTTCTGGCCGCGACGGTTTTCACCACGGTCATATCGTCGCTCCTCATCGACGTGGGGCTGTACTTCATCCCCCTGTTCACCGAGGACCTCCTTTTGGCTTCGCTGTATGGCGGGCTCTTGCAGGGCGTGGGCGTGGGCATGATCTTTCTGGGCGGAGGCACCACCGGCGGCACGACCATCATCGGTAAGCTCTTGCGCCTCAAATTTCCCAACATGCGCATCGGGCGCCTGATCCTGTTGTTGGACACCAGCGTCATCCTCATCTGCGCCACAGTGTTCAGAGACATCAACCTGGCTCTGTACGCGGCCATCACCGTCTACGTCAGCGCCATCGTCATCGACGGCATGCTCTACGGCTACGATTCGGGGGTCCTGGCTTTCATCATCGCCGAAAAACATGAGGCCATAGCCCAATTCATCATCGACGACCTGGGGCGCGGCATCACCTTTCTGCCGGGCGTCGGCGGCTATACCAACCAGGAACGCCGGGTGCTCATGTGCGCCCTGCGGAAAAACGAGGCCAACGCCCTGCACGGCAATGTCGCTAAAATCGATCCCTCGGCCTTCGTCATCGTCACCACCGCTCGGGATATTTACGGCGACGGCTTTGCCGACATCAAAAACCGTTCGTCATAAGGCGCGGCGGGGCCTGACGCGCGCCGAACCGAAAGCGTCCCCGAAGCGCGCAGGCGGCCGTGGCGGCCGTGGCTGGAAAAGGCGGCGGCGTTCCCCGGCCGCCTTTTTTCATGGGGCTTCAGCCGGATATATTTGATTTTACGCTGAATTTTCCCCTTTTAATTGCGAAAAAATATAATTTGGTATAGAGTGAGGTTTTGACCGCCGGGAGGTAGCCGTATGAAAATACCCATAGCCCAGCCGCGCCGCAGGCGCGCCGTGCCCATCGCCGGCCTGGCGGCCGCCCTTTTCCTGGGGCTGGCCGCCCTGGCCGGCAGCCCGGCTTGGGCGGCGGACGATTTCAACCTGTCTCAAGCTAAACCGATCCCGAACGGCATGTGCGCCGGCCAGGATCCGATAACCGAAAAGGAGCTCGCCCAGGCCCTGGCGGTCATGGACGAAATTATAAACCTTGGCGGCCAACTCAGCCCCGCCGACGAGGAAACGTTTATCAGAGGCCAGGGCCTGACTTCGGACCGGCTGAACTGCGTTTTGGGTAAATTCATGGCCGGCAATGATATTTTCGGCTGGGGCCCTCCGGAGGCCTATGGGGTCAACCTGACGCCCCCGGAGCTGGCCGCCGCGCGCAAATTCGCCGGACAGAGTGGAAAACTCAAAAAATACATGGAAGAAAGCCTCAATTTACAGGTGGAAACAAACTGATGCATTCCAACTTTTATGAGAAATTCAGGGAGTCGGCGGTTTCGGTGGTCCCGGTCATGGCCATCGTCCTGATCCTGAATTTCACCATCGCCCCCCTCGATGAGGGCCAGATTCCCCAGTTTCTGGCGGGCGGCCTGATGCTCATCGTGGGTCTGGGCATTTTTCTGGTGGGCGCGGACATCGGCATGGTCCCCTTTGGGCAGAAGGTGGGGTCGTCCCTGACGTATTTGCGCAAGCTGGGCCCCATGCTCCTGGCCGGCCTGGCCATCGGTTTTGCCATCACCGTCGCTGAACCGGACGTCCAGGTGCTGGCCACTCAGGTCAACGGGGTCATTCCCTCCATCGACAAGACCTCGCTGCTGGCGGCCATCGCCCTGGGCGTGGGCCTGTTTGTGCTCCTGGGCATCCTCCGCTCCGTCTTGAAGCTCTCCCTGAGAAAACTCCTCATTTTCTTTTATGGGCTGGTCTTTATCGCCTGCGCCTTTGTCGAGCCGACGTTTGTCGGCATCGCCTTTGACTCGGGCGGGGCCACCACCGGGCCGGTGACCGTGCCGTTCATCATGGCCATGGGTCTGGGCGTGGCCGCCACGGCGAAGAAAAAAGAGGGCGACGACAATGGTTTCGGCATGGTCGGCCTGGCTTCCATCGGCCCCATCGCCGCCGTGGCCGCCATGGGCCTGGCGGCCACGGGCGGCCTCGAAGTGACCGCCGCGGGCGCCGCGGCCGACACCGGAGCGGAATTATCCCTGACGGCCAGATTCCTGTCGATCCTGCCGCACATCGCCTGGGAAATAACCATGGCCCTGCTCCCCATCGTGGGAATCTTTGTCTTCTTCCAACTGACGCTGCTGAAATTACCCCGCCGCCAGGTCAGAAGAATGCTCCAGGGTTTTCTCTACACCTTTATCGGCCTCACGCTTTTCATGGCCGGGGTCAACGGCGGTTTCAGCCCGGTGGGGCGGTCGCTGGGCATCGCCCTGGGGGCCGTTGGCGGCGAAATCCTGATCCCGGTGGGGTTGTGCCTGGGCGCGGTGGTGGTCTGCGCCGAACCCGCGGTCTGGATCCTGACCGAGCAGGTGGAAACCCTGTCCGGCGGCCATATCCGGCGCCCGATCATGCTGGCCGCCCTCTCCCTGAGCATCGCCGTGGCCGTGGCCTTGGGCATGACCCGGGTGGTCACCGGCCTTTCCATCTGGTATATCATCGTGCCCGGCTACGCCCTGGCCCTGTTGCTGACCAAATATACGCCGCCGCTTTTTACGGCCATCGCCTTCGACTCCGGCGGGGTGGCCTCGGGCCCCATGTCCACCACCTTCGTCCTGTCGCTGACCCTGGGAGCCTCCATGAGTGTGGGCGGGAACCCGGCCACCGACGCCTTCGGCATGGTGGCCATGATCGCCATGGCCCCGCTGGTGACCATCCAACTGCTGGGCTTAATTTTCAAATACAAGGAACTTCAGGCCGAACGCCTGGCCCGCAAAGGAACGGAGAATTGATATGGGGGAGATGCGTCACGTCTTCCGGCCGGCTAAACTGATGATCTGCTTCATGGACCGCCACCGGGGCGACCTCTTGGTCAAGATATCCAAAGCCGCCGGCGCCCGGGGAGGGACCATTGCCCCCGGCCGGGCCCTGGCCGACAGCCGCCTCTTGCAGTGGCTCTCCCTGGCCGACGTGGACCAGGATGTGGTTTTTACCATCATGGGGCCGGAAACCGAAGCGGTCCTGGCGGCTATCCGGAAAGCGGCGGCCAGAGAGCCGAAAAAACTCGGCGGGCTGGCCGTTGTGTTGGATGTCTCGGGCATGCTTTTCCGCGTGCCCGGGCTGGAACGGGAATTTTTGAGCAAAAACGGGGAGAGTATGCATTCCGGATTTCAACTGATCACCGCCATCGTCAACCACGGCTATGCCGACGACGTCATGGCCGCCGCCCGCAAAGCCGGGGCCAGGGGCGGCACCATCCTCACGGCCCGGGGCACGGGCACCGAGGAGGACGTGAAATTTTTCGGCATCAGCCTGGTGCCGGAAAAAGAGATGCTCATGATCGTGGCCGAAACCGGCGCCGTGCCGGCCATTCTGGAGGCCATCAATCAGGTGCCCAACATCACCCAGCCGGGTGGCGGCGTGGTTTTCCATATGAATGTTGAGCAGTTTCAGGTGCTGGGGCCGCCTCCCAACGCCTGAAAAACAGGGCCGCCTCAGCCGGCGCCGGAATTGTTTTGGTTCGCCTTCCGGCCCTGGCCGCTTTTCGGGGGTGAAATGACGGTGTAGGAACCGCTTGGGGATCTAGGCGTCTCGGGGGCGGCTTCCATCGCCAGTTCCAAAGGCACCCGCTCCTTAAAACGCCGCCGGCCGGCTAGAAAGAGAATTAAGGCCGCCAGGGCGGCCAGCCCCCCCCCGACCACCGATATCCGATAGGGCAGCCGAAAGCCTATGTCCACATAGAGGATATAGGTCATGACCACCGCGGTCATGAAGACGGCCGGCGCCGTGGCCACCCAATGGCCGGGCCCGGCCCCCCGGCGCACCAGATAGGCCGCCCCGGCCCAGAGGACGAGGGTGGCCAGAGTCTGATTGGACCAGGCGAAATAGCGCCAAATAATTTCGAAATCCACCTGGCTGAGGAAAACGCCCAACCCCAGCACGGGCACCGCGATTTTAAGGCGGCTGGCAATGCTCTTTTGAGGCAGGTTGAAAAAGTCGGCCACGATCAGGCGCGAAGCCCGGAAGGCGGTGTCGCCTGAAGTGATCGGCAGAGCCACCACCCCTAAAATCGCCAAAAGCCCGCCCAAGTCCCCCAGCAGATTCAAACTGATGGCCGAAACCACGCCGGACGGGCCGCCACTGGTCAGGGCCGCCTGCAGGGCCTCGGAAGACTGGTAGAGAGTCATGCCGGCCGTGGCCCACACCAGGGCGATCAGCCCTTCCAAAATCATGGCCCCGTAAAAGATCCGCCGCCCCAGCCGCTCATTGCCCAGGCAGCGGGCGGTGATGGGCGATTGGGTGGCGTGAAAGCCGCTGATGGCCCCGCAGGCGATGGTCACCAGCATCAGCGGCCACATCGGCAGCCCCTTGGGGTGGGGCCGGAGCCACCCCTCCCCATGGCTGTATAAATCATAGCCGCCGAACATCAACGCCCCCAGAACCCCCACGGCCATAACCGCCAGCACCACGGTAAAAAAGGGCGTGATGCGGTTGATGAGGATTTCAATGGGCCAGACGGTGGCCAAAAAATAATAGGCGAAAATAAGGATCAGCCAAAAGGGCCGGTCATTTTCAATGCGGGTCAGGCTGGCCAGCAGCTCGGCCGGGGCGATGGCGAAGACCACCCCCACCAAAATCAACAGCACCAGGGAAAACAGGCGCATAAACACCCGAAACCCCCGCCCCAGCACCCGCCCCACCACATCGGGGATCGACTCGCCCCGATAGCGCAGCGACATCATGCCGGACAGGTAATCGTGCACCCCGCCGGCGAGAATGGAGCCGAAAACGATCCAGAACAGAGCGGCCGGGCCGTAGAGAATGCCCAGAATGGGGCCGAAGACCGGGCCGATACCCGTGATGCTGAGAAACTGGTTGTAAAAGAGCTCCCTCGGCGGCAGGACGGTGTAGTCCACTCCATCTTCCATGGTTACGGCCGGGGTGCGGCGGTTTTCATCCGGCTTGAAAACCCGATCCATCACCCGCCCGTAGATGAAATATCCGGCCAACAGGGTGACCACGCTGAGAAAAAAATAAGCTATGCCCGGCAAGAGGATTCTCCTGAATCATTACTAAATCGACAAACAAAGCCCATGCCGGCGCCCGTGAAGGAATCCCCCGGTCATTTTTTCAAGCCGATCCCGGCTGAAAATTTCACGCGGTTCGTAAATGGCAGGCGCAAGCGTATCCCGAACCGGAAACGACCAACGGCGGCTGGACATTACGGCAGGCGTCCACCGCTTCAGGGCATCGGGGTTGAAAAGGGCAGCCCGAAGGGGGCCGCTGGGGATCGGGAGGCTCGCCGGCCAGAATCCCTCCCCCCCCGGGCGTTCCCTCGGCCGAAGCCCACAGGGAAAGGACGTAGGGATGGTGATGGATTCTCCCCAGGTCGGCCTTGTCCACCACTTCCATAATCAGGCCGCCATACATGACCGCCAGGCGGTCGGCCATGATCCGCACCAGGGGCAGATCGTGGCTGATCAGAACCAGGGTCAGCCCCCGGCTTTGCCTGAGGGCCAGCAACAGGTTGATGATCTGGGCCTGGATGGAGACGTCCAGGGCGGAAACCGGCTCGTCGGCGATAAGGAGTTCCGGATCCAGCGACAGGGCCCGGGCCAGGCTGAGACGCTGCCGCTGGCCTCCGGAAAATTCGTGGCCATATCGGCTTTGCGAATCAGCCGGGAGCCCCACTTCCGCCAGAAGCTCCGCCACCCGCCGCCGCCGCTCCCCGGCCGTGCCCAGGCCGTGGATGATCAGGCCCTCTTCGATGGTGGCCCCGGCCGTGAACCGCGGGTTGAGGGAGGAGACCGGGTCCTGGAACATAATCTGGACCCGCCGCCGGAATTTCTTCCAACCATCGGCCTCCAAGCCGGCCAAATCCCGCCCGTCGAAGACCACCCGGCCTTCATCCGGCCGGTACAACCCGGCCATGATCCGGCCCAGGGTGGATTTGCCCGAGCCGCTCTCCCCCACCAGGCCCAAAATTTCCCCTGGTTTAAGGTCGAGGCCGACCCCGCGCACGGCTTGCACGCCGCCGGCCACCGGCCGCCGCCCGGTCAGCCGCCCCACCCAGGCCGCCATCTCCCCGCTGAAGCTCCG
>JAVBTP010000036.1:0-4060 GCA_031556115.1 Candidatus Adiutricaceae bacterium | reverse complement strand
GGTTTGTACCGTGTCTTCGGGCCGGCAAGCGCCCAAGGGCAACGGGGGTTAACGCGGTCTGGGCCCGGGGGAGGCTGACCGGCCGGGACCGCCGCTGAACGGAGGGCCAAGTGGGCGTCAAGCTGTCGAGCATTTTCAACGAAGTCTTCGGGCCGGTCATGATCGGCCCCTCCAGTTCCCACACCGCGGGGCCCGCCCGCATCGGCCTGATGTGCCGCCTGATGCTCCCCGCCGACCCGGAGGATATCCGAATCACTTTTGACCGCCACGGCGCCTATCCGGCCACCTATCGCGGGCAGGGCTCGGATTACGGGTTCCTCGGGGGCCTTCTGGGTATGGAGACCTCCGATCACGACTTGAAAAACGCTCCCGCCCTGGCCGGTCAGCGGGGCGTCCGATACGAATTCGTCACCGCCGACCTCCGCGAACCTTGGCACCCCAACCTGGTCCGGATCCAGGTCACGGCCCGAAACGGCTATGAACTGGAGGTCGAGGCCGCCTCCACCGGCGGCGGCATGTTTCTGATCACCCGCTACCAGGGGTACGCCGTCACCATGAACGGCGGCGCCCACGAATTTCTGGCCACGAGCGCCGATCCCGAAGTCTGCGTCCAGGGAGCCGAGGCCGTCTGCCGCCGCTTCGGGGTCGGCCATGAAATCGTGGCCGTCCCCGGCGCCAACGGCCGGCCGGCGCTGGTGAATCTCAAGACCGACCAGGCGCCGCCGGGTTTTCCAGAGGCGCTGGAAGCTCTCGGCCCAATTCGCCACCTGCGGCCGGTGCTGCCCGTGGTCAAACGCCTCGATCGCCGCCCGCCCTTCACCACGGCCGCCGGCGCTTTGGAATACGCTCGGGAACACGGTCTGGACCACGACCCCTGGCGCCTGGCCGTGATTTACGAATCCAGTCTCAGCGCCCGAAGCGAAATGGAAATCATGGCCATGATGAAACAACTGGCTGGAGTCATGCGGCGGTCGGCCCTGGCGGCTCTTGAAGGCGGTTATCCCCGGCGCGGCTTTTTGCCGCCCCAGGCCGCGGCCATGCATAAAAACCTGGCCGGCGGGCCGATCAAACAGGCGAACCTGGGGGTCCTGAACCGGGCCACGCTGTGGTCCTCGGGGGTGGTGGATTACGGGTTCTGTCAGGGCCTGATCACCGCCGCCCCCACGGGTGGCTCCAGCGGAGTGCTGCCCGGGGCGGTCATTTCCGCGGGCGAGGAAATGGGGTTCAATGAAGAGGAGATCGGCCGGGCCCTGTTGTTGAGCGGCCTGGTGGGGGTCTTCATCGACCACGGGGCCACCTTTGCCGCTGAAATGGCCGCTTGCCAGGCGGAGATAGGTTCGGCCTCGGCCATGGCCGCGGCGGCCGTGGCCCTGTTCCTGGGCGGGGACGTGGAGCGATGTTTCAAGTCGGCGGCCCTGGCTTTACAGAACATGCTGGGCCTGGTCTGCGACCCGGTGGCCGGCTTCGGCAACGTGCCCTGCGTCAACCGCAACACCCTGGGCGCGGCCAATGCCGTGATCTCGGCCAACATGGTCATGGCCGGCTTCGAGCCCTTCATCCCCCTCGACGAAGTCATCCAGGCCATGATGAGCGTGGGCGCGATGCTGCCGCCGGAGCTGCGGTGCACGGGAGGCGGCGGCCTGTGCCAGACCGCCACGGGCAGGCGCGTGGCGGCTGAACTGAAGAAACCGTAAAGGGTGCCGCGCCGGCGGGGCGGAGCGGCCGGGCGGCCGCCCGTTGCGGATGTTTTGGTGTTGTGCTTTATGGGCGGGTGACATAGGAACCGCCAACCGCCCTATTACCTTGCAGAGCTTGAAATGGCGCTAAAAGCAGCGCCATTTCAAGCTCCGGACCGGAAAGCAAAAATGCGATCTTTGCTTTCCCCTCGCCGACTTCGTCGGCGGGAAACCCTGGCGGGCTTCCCCCGGTACCCCGTAACTTAAGAAGTTACGGGGTACTATATCGCCGCCGGCCAGACGCCCGTGTCTTCGGCGACGGCCCGCAGGGCGGCCTGCCGGGCATGGATCAGGGTGGTGTCGAAAAGGGGCGTGGCCATATCCGCCTGTTGGATCAGCAGCCCGATCTCCGTGCAGCCCAGAACAACGCCCTGGGTCCCGGCCCGGGCCAGTTTGCCGGCAATATTCAAAAAAGCCCGCTTCGACGTCTCTTCGACCCGCCCCAGGCAGAGCTCATCGTAAATGACGCGGTTGACCTCCTCCCGGTCGGCCGCTTCGGGGACCACCACGTCCAGGCCGCTGGCCGTCAGTTTGGAGCGGTAAAAATCCTGCTCCATGGTGTATTTGGTGCCCAGGAGCCCCACCCTGGAGACGCCGGCCGCTTTCAGTTCGACGGCGGTGGCTTCGGCGATGTGCAGAATGGGAATGGCGAGTTCGCCCTGGATCTCGTCGGCCACTTTGTGCATGGTGTTGGTGCAGATCAGCAAAAAATCGGCGCCGAATTTTTCCAGCCTGACGGCCGCGTCCGCCAGGATGGCCGCGCCCCCGGCCCAGTCGCCGGAGGCCTGGCAGCGCTCGATCTCCTGAAAATCAACGCTGTAGAGGACGCACTTGGCCGAGTGCAGGCCCCCCATCTTTTCCTTGACCACAGTGTTGATGATACGGTAATAGGTGACGGTGCTCTCCCAGCTCATCCCGCCGATCATGCCGATGGTTTTCATGAAACACCTCAAATGCATATCTTTTCGCTAGCCTGCCCCAAAAGTATACCGTATCCATAGGCCAAAAGGAATCCTTAATTCTCCCTGCGGACTCCGGGCCGGGAAACCCCGCGGGCGCACCCAAGAAAACCGAACCGCTCTCCCATGGCCACCGGGCACGCCCCCCCGCGAAACGGCCGAACGGGGTGATTGACAAAAGTTCAGCGATGGGATATACATGATATAATATTGTGGAAATATAGGCAAAAATGTAAAACTTTCAACTGGCGGCGAAGTTCGCCGGCGGGAACGCGGAGCCCCTGAAAGCAGGCCCGGAGAAGAATAAAGAACACGTTTCCACCAATGGAGCGGAGAAAGGAAAGACTGTGCAGGCAAGAGCGATCCGGCGCAAAGACCGGCAAATAAGCCATGAGGAATGCCTTGAACTTCTGCGGACCGGGGAATACGGGGTGCTGGCCACGGCCGACGCCGAGGGCCAACCCTATGCCGTCCCCCTGTCATACGTGCTGATGAACGGCAAAATCTATTTCCACTGCGCCCACGAGGGCCACAAGATCGACAACCTCAAGCAAAATCCCAGGGTCAGCCTGGTGGTGGTGGGATTCACCGAACCGGTGTATGACAAAGGCTTTTCCACCTATTTCGAAAGCGTGGTGGTTTTCGGCCGGGTCGACGAAATCCTTGATGAAGCCGAAAAAAACGACTCCCTGACCGCCCTGGCGAAAAAATACCTGCCCCATGATCTCGACAAACTGGAAGAGAATTTGAACCACTACCGCCTGCGCACCGCGGTCTACGCCCTGTCGCCGGAGATCATCACCGGCAAGGCCAAAAAAAAGAAGCCGGCCGCCGGCTGATCGAACAATCCCACGCCTAAAAGGCCCGCGAGTCGAGTCGATGACTAGCGGGCCTTTTAGCTTCGGGCCTTATCGATTGACGCCTCACTTGGTGATTTTTTTATTGGACTCCAGAACCTGCTTGCCGACGGCCACCACCGAGGCGATGTCCACCACGTTACTGGGAATGATCAGGGTGTTGTTGGCCTTGGCGAGTTTACCGAATTCGCCCAGATAGGCCTCGGCGATCCGGAGCGAGACGGCGTCTTCCCCGCCCGGCTGGCCGATGGCCTCGCCCACCATTTTCAGCCCCAGGGACGTGGCCTCGGCCACCAGGCGGATCTGGGCGGCCTGGCCTTCGGCCTCGTTGATGAGCTTTTGCTTCTCGCCTTCGGAGATGTTGATCTTGGCCAGTTTTTCACCCTCGGCCCGGTTGATCTCGGCCTGACGCTCGCCCTCGGAGCGGGCGATTTCAGCCCGCTTGTCGCGCTCGGCCTTCATGTACCGCTCCATGGCGTCCTTGATGCTCTGGGGCGGGGTGATGTTG
>JAVBTP010000109.1:0-3327 GCA_031556115.1 Candidatus Adiutricaceae bacterium | reverse complement strand
TTTGCTATCATTTTGTTATCACTATTATCAAAATATACGCCTCCTTTAACCGCCGTCAACCCAACCTCCTCCTCTCCGCCGAGGCGGGAGGCCGGCCACCCGACAAAAAACGGGCGGAATTGGCCGACCCAATCCGCCCGTCGCCTGATCACAGGAATTTGGGTACGGCCAAAGCGGCCGCCTCAGCCATTTTTTTGGGGAAGCCTGATGGTAAAAACCGTTTCGCCGGCCGACGACTCCACCGACGCCGCCCCCCCGTGGGCCTGGGCCGCATGCTTGACAATGGCCAGCCCCAGCCCATAACCATCGGGCGAACGGAGCCGGCTCTTCTCCCCCCGATAAAACCGCTCAAAAACCCGCTCTTTATCCTCCGGAGTCAGGGCCGGCCCTTGGTTGGCCACCGAGAGAGCCACCACCCCCCGAGGGCCGGGCTCGGCCAGCACCCTCACCGGCGTGCCTGGAGCGCCATATTTAAAGGCGTTATCCAGAAGGTTGCGCAGGGCGGACTGCAAAGAGGCCCGATCAACATACAGGGTCTCGGCGCCAGGCGCCACCGCCAGGCTCAGCCGGCTGGCGCTTTCCTCGTCTCCGGCCGGGATCACGCTCTCGGCGGCCTCGTCCAGCATAGCGGACGTATCCACGGCTTCACGGGTCAGGCCCTTGGTTTTCAACGATTCCAGACGGGCCAATTCCAAAAGGTCGTTGGACAGCTCATCCAATCGGCCGCGATGGCGCGCCAGCACATCCACCACCTGGCTCAATTCAGGATCGCCCGCGGCTTTGCGGCCTAAAATCTCGGCGGCCTCGGCCAAGGCGGCCAAAGGCGCCCGCAATTCATGAGACACATTGGCCACTATGTCGCGCCGCAGTTTATACAGGCGCTGGCGGTTGGTCAGATCATGGAAAACGGCCACCACGCCCGCCGGCTCATACTCATCCCCCAAAGGGCTGAGCCGGACTTCCAGAATTTTTTCCGGAACGCCGGATAAGGTCAGCACCAAAGGCGGGACCGATTCGCCCCGGCCGGTCCGGCTGAGGGCTTCGACAAATTCGGGAAAGCGAATGGCCTCGCCGGGGAAGCCCTTGGGCGGGGTTTCCAGGCTGAAAAGCCGGGCCAGAGCCGGGTTGGAATTGGTGACCCGCCCGCCGCGGTCAGTGACCAAAACCCCCTCGTCCATGTTTTCCAAAATCGCCAGAAGCCGCTCCTGGGTGGCGGCATCCTTGGTCATCTGACGGGAGTAACGGCTGGCCAGGCGATTGAAGGCCACCCCCAAAAAAGCCAATTCGTTTTTCGGCTGACGCACCAGACGGCGGGCATAGTTGCCGTCGGCCAAATCACCGACGGCCGCGATCAGTTCCTTGATTTCGCGATCCAGGGGGCGAGTGGCCCAAAAGGAGACCGCCAGCGCCAACAACACAATCACCCCGGCGCCCAAGCCATATTGCTTCAGGACTTCGAGCCGGGTTCCCCTCACCTGGCTCAGCGGGCTTCCCAGCCGCAAAACCAGCGGTTCGGCCTCCGGAATCACCTGAAAAAAAACGCGGCCAGCCACATAGAGATAATCCCGGCCCTCGGTGGCGCTGTAGCGCCGGCTGCTCCCCGACCCGTCTCTGAAGGCGGCGATCACCTCCGGCCGGCTGGCGTGGTTGTCGCGCTCTCTCGCCAACTCCTCGGTCGACAGATGGGAGTCCTCCAGCAGAACCCCCCGCTGATTGATGAGACTGAGGCGATAATCACCCTGTTTATGTATTATTTCAGCCCATTTGGCAAACTCGGCCCCATAGGCTTCCGGGCCGGTGACGTGCTCGGCGCACAGGGCCAGCAAATCCACCAGCCGGGTCAGTTCAGCCTTTTTATCCCGTGACAGCCGATCCTCCAGAGTCCGGTTTTCCATCCAGGCCAAAATTCCCAAGCCGGCGACCATAGTCAGGGTCACCAGGGCCATAACAAATATTCTGATGGTGTGGCGCATCGGCATGCTCCCGGTTCCCGCCCCCGATTCAGGGGTGCGGAGCGCGAGGGGATGAATAATAATTTCCCATCTCAGTGCGGCGGATACGAACAAACGCTATAACCCGAAGCGTATCCACAGGTTATAGTATATCAGTGACCGGATTTCCTTTCGCGGTCCACAGCCACGGCGCGGTAGTCGCGGCGGCAAGGGTACCGCCGGCCGGCCGCCAGATTGAGATAGGCCACGGCCAGAATCACCAGAGCCGCCATGCCGACGGCCATGGGAAAAAGCGCCAGCCAATACCCGTAGGCCGCGAGCGTCCCGTCGGCGTTCAAAGCCATGATGGCCGTGCCCCCGGCCGGCGGGTGGAGGCTGTCCGTCAGGAACATCAGCAACAGCGAGACGGCCACAGCCGCGGCCACGGTGATGAAGTGCGGCAGGGCCACATTTTCCCGAATGAAAACGCCTGCCAGGGCGGCAATCACATGGCCGGTGACGGCGGGCCAGGGCTGGGCGGTCAGCAGTTCCGGCACGGTGAAAATCAGAATGGCCGAGCTGCCAAAAGAGGCCAGGAGCAACAGGTTTTCGGTCTGGGGAAAAAAATACCAGGTCAGAACCCCGATCCCCAGAAGGCTGATGAAACAACCGGCCACCGAGATCAAAGCCAGGCGCCAGCGCGGTCCGATCAGCCCGGCCGGCGGCGCCAGCCGCGCCTGTTTCACGATTCGCCCCAAACGACTCGACACGGCCGCGGCCGGTGGCACCGACGGCTTTACCGTCATGGCTGAAAGACCACTGGCATCTCCGATCCCCTGGGCAGGCATTTTTTGATCATACTCCCCAGATAGGCTTTGGGCCAGGCCTCGATGAACTCGGTGACGCCGGCGGCCAAAAGGCTGTCCACGGTCTTGGTCCAGAGAACCGGAGACGTGATCTGGGTCAAAAGGCGGGCCTTGATCACGGCCGGATCGGCGGTGGGCTCACCCCAGCTGTTGGGCACCACCGGGCAGGCCGGCTGGTGAAAGGTCACCTTTTCCAGCTCCGCCGCGAAACGGGTGCCCGCCTCGGCCATCAAAACATGATTATGAAACGCCCCGGAAACCGGAAGCGGCAAAGCCTTGCCCGATTTCATCTTGACGTATTTACCGGCCGCGGCCACCGCCCGCGCCTCACCCGAGATGACGATCTGCTCCGGAGTGTTGAAATTAGCCATGACCACCGTCCCCTCGTTGCGGGCCAGTTCGCAGATGGCTTCCAGTTCCTCGGGGGGGAGGCCGATGACGGCCATCATAGCCCCGGGGTTCCTGGCGGCCACCTCTTCCATCAAAGCGGCCCGCCTGGCCACCAGGCCGATAGCCGTGGCCTCGTCGAA
>JAVBTP010000002.1:0-4887 GCA_031556115.1 Candidatus Adiutricaceae bacterium | reverse complement strand
ATCGTGGGAAAACCGAGGGGTTTCAGGCTCTCGGTCAGTTTTCGGGTCAACCGTTCGGCGGCCGCTTGCCGGGCCTGATGGAGCCGACGGGCCACAGCTAAAGCGGCCTCACGGGCGGCGGCGCGTTCGCGGCGCAGGCGGGCCAGGTCCAGGCCGGCCCCATCCAGCTGATCCAGAATGGCGGTGAGCTGACGCCCCCGCGCGATCAAATCAGGGAGCGAGAGGTTGTATTTGCGCTTCAGCTTGGCCAGGTCGTTGAGGCGCTCATCCACCCACTCCAGGCGGTTGGGATCGACGTCGAGGTTGCGGCTCAACGTTTCCAGTTCAGCGGCCAGATCGGCCAACTGGCGATAGGCCTCATCAACCTGGCCGAAGGCCTCGTTCAGCCGGGGGTCGATCTCGGCCGCCTTTTCCAAAAACCGCCGGACCCGCCCCAGCTTTTCCACCACATTGCCCGGTTCGTCGCCGAGCATGCCGGCCGCCGCGCTCACGGATTCCAACAGGCGGCCGCTGTTTTTGGCCCGGTTCTTTTCCTCCAGGAGGTCTTCATCCTCACCCGGCGTCAAGGCCGCCTTTTTGATTTCGTCCCGTTGGAATTCATACAAGTCTCGCTTTTCCTCGGCCTCCCGCAGCTTGTCTTCCAAGGCCTTGAGATCGGCGGCGGCCCTGGCCAAATCATGCCAGGCGGCCCGCATGTCGGCCAAAAGCTCGCGGTGGGGTCCGAAGCGGTCGAGGTAGCCCAGTTGGCTGGCGGGTTTTAACAGGGACTGCTGATCATGCTGGCCGGAGATGGACAAAAGCTCCTCGCCCAACAGCGCCAGTTGGGCCTGGGGGATCAGGGCGCCGTTGACGTAGGCCCGGCTCCGGCCCGAAACGCCCACCACCCGGCGGAGCACGATTTCCCCGGCGGGCGGCAGGCCCAGGGCTTCGAACACCGAAGCCAGGTTCTCGGGCTCGTCCAACTGGAACAGGGCCGTGACCTCGGCCTCCTCGGCCCCGGCCCGCACCAGGTCGGCCGTGCCCCGGCGGCCGGTGAGAAGCCCCAGGGCTCCCACCAGAATACTCTTGCCGGCGCCGGTTTCACCGGTGAGGAGATTGGCCCCCTCGCCGAATTCAATGACCAGCGAGTCGATGAGAGCCAGGTTCTTGACTGACAGTTCGAGTAACACGGAGGTTCGTTCAGCCTGATAACCACTTATAAGTTATGTTAATTTTCACGATAAAAGAAGCAGATCGATGGCCACAACAACTTGCGCCGCTTTGGCCATCAGATACGGGGGAACAGCCGGCCCATTTCGCGGGACACGGCGGTCAGCATCTTGGTGGCGGCCATGGCCAGGTCCGGCGGCAGCATGCCCAGGCCGCAGGCCGTGGCGATCAGGGACCGGGAGGCCAGGAGCTCGCGGGGCACGCCTTTCTTATCCAGAGCCTTCCAGCCCTCGTCGAGTTTCGCGGCCAGAAACTCGGGGGTCAGGTCCCCGGAAAAACCCTGGGAGGGCACAATGCCCCAGGCCACCAGCCCGCCTTTTTCCAAAAAGGCTTTCAACCGCCCGGGGAAGAGGCTGAACTGTTCCATAATTTCAAAGGCGTCGAAATTGAGAATATCCAGGCCCGTCTCCATCATCATGGCCCAATCGGTATTGCCGCAGATATGGCAGCCGATGAGGGCCGGGCCGTCGGCCCGCACCACCTCGCAGGCCGAGCCCAGAGTCCTGATGACCGTGTCGGCGGTGAGGGTGGAAAAGGCCGAGCCGAAACTGACCAGCCCGGGTTCGTCGATGAAGACCACCGGGGTGCGGCCCAGGGCCCGGACGCGCCCGGCTTCCCAGGCGGCCTTGCCTCCCAGGGCCAGGGCCATGGCCTCCAACAGTTCCGGATCGTCCACCATGGAACTCTTTTCGTCTTCCATCAAGACCATCTGGCTGAAGGTCAGGGGGCCGACGACCTGGACTTTTAAAAAGTCGGGCCCATAGGCCGGATCTTCGGCCGCCCGTTTCAGAAAGGCTTCCCACCCCCCGCCGGCTTCAGGGGACAGGGCCAGAAAATCCCGCCCGCCGGCCATGAATTCAGCGTAAAAATCGGCCAGGTCGTTTTCCCGGTCCTGCCGCTTGGCCCGGACGGTCTGCTTTTCCCGATCCACCTTCAGGGCCGGGAGCCCGTCGAGGGCGCCGAGGAACATGTCCTCCCAGGGGCTGACTTTAACCATCTGGGGATAGGCGGGAATATCCAGCCCGGCCATGGACTCCACCGCCAGGGCCGGATCGAGGTAGGGCACGGAACCGATGGCCGTGGTGGAAAAAGGCTTGGGGGAAATCATAGTCGCTCCTCCGCCGGCGTCCCTCAACTATGGGAGCCGGAATATTCGGCGAAACAAAGGCGATTAGAGACGCACGCCCCGCCGAACATCGGAAGGGCGACGGAACGGTTTTATTTGTAGTTGGCGGAAACCGGCCGGGTCAGGACTTCACGCCGGTCCACGGACTGGTCCGCAGCCGGGACGGAAGCAAAGGGCACCGGGCCGGGCGTCCCCGCGGGGGCCGGGCCGGCCGCCTCCCGCGAGGCCTTGGCGATGAGGGCCCAATACAGGAGGGCCAGCTTGTCCTGACGGTCCTCGAGGGTCTTGACCTGGCCCTCGCGCCGTTTCAGTTCCAGGGTCAGACTGTCCACCTGGCGGGCCTGCATGTCCATTTTGCTTTTCATATTGCCCAGGGTGTCGCCGGCGCGGGTGCCCAGGTAGTTCAGGGCGGCCCAGGAGGCCTCCAGGCGGCCGTCGTTCTCGGCCAGATCGCGGTCGGCCTGGGCCAGTTCGACCTTGAGGGTGGTGATTTCCCCGTCCTTTTCCGCGATCAGCTCCTCAAGCCGGTCGCGCTCCCGAATCAGGCCGGCGGCCTGGCGGCGCAGGCCGTCCCGGTCTTCCTCTCCGCCCTCCAAACTCCCGGGCGCTGGTTCGGAAAACCGGGCGGAGGAACGCAGCCCTTCCAGTTCCTCGGCCAAAAGGCCGCGCTCACGCCGGGCCTGGGCCAGTTCGGCCACACCCGAGACAAAGGAACGGGCCAGAAAAGCCACCAGGGGCCGGAGTTCCTCCAGCCGGGCCAGCAGGTCCTCTTCGGCCGCCGGCCGCGGAGAGCCGCCCGAGGCCGTCTGGCCGGCCGCGTTCCCCTCGGCGAGGGCCGGCGGCCCGTCGGCCATGGCGGCGGCGGTTTGGCCCTCGGCCAAACTCTGACTTTGCGCTTTGAGGGTCAAGGCCAGTTCCCGGCCGGCCTGGTCCGCCTCGGGAAACGAGTCGGCGGCCTGGTCAAAGAAGTGCCCCATCAGGGGTTCCAGATGAAGCCCATGCCCGGCCATTTCGGCCCGCTGTCGGTCCACCAGGGTCCTGAGCCCGTCTTCGGTCTGGCGGGCGGCCTCCAGCCGGCGGCCATACCGCCGCTTCAGGGTATCCAAGGCCCGGCGCAGCTTTTTGGTCCGGTCCAGCCGATAATCGGCGGTCTGGCCCAACTGCCGATTGGTTTGGGCCAGCGCGCCCCTGGCCTCTTCCAATTCCCTGGCCCGCTGCGCCAGAGACTCGTTTTTGCGGGCCAGCCGGTCCTGGGCCTCGCGGCCGCTTTCGAGGTTTTCTTGGGCCGCTTCCAGTTCCCCTTCCCTGGCCGCCAAAAGCTCTTCCAGCCGGTTACGCTCCCGGGCGCCGTCGGCCAGTTCGACTTCCCGCGCCGCGGCGGTCAGCCTGAGGCTCGCCTCGCGCGCCTCGGCTTCCAGCCGGACGCTTTCCAAAAGCCGCCGGGAAGCGGCCCGGGTGCGGGCCAGGTGAGCCTCGTTCCGCCACAGGGCTTTGGTCAGCATCTGGATAAAAGGAACCAGTTCGCCCGCCACCAGGGCTTCCAACTCCTCCAGCCGGCCGGCCACCTGATCCCGCTCTCCAGTCAGGTCGGCCGCTTCCAGAGTCAGGCGCTCCCGCTCTTCGGCCAGTTCGGCGACCTGCCGGGTCAGTTCGGCCCGAACCTCTTCCAGGGCGCCCTTTTCCTCGCCCAGCGCGGCCAGGCGGCCTTCGAGTTCGCGCCGAGCCTCGTCCAGATCGGCCACCCGGCGGTCAAGCCCTTCCTTTTCCGCCGTCAGGGCGGAGAGTTGGTCGACCAAAGCCGCCCGGCTTTCTTCCAGGGAAGCGGCTTTTTCGGCCAGGGAACCTTTTTCGCCTTCCAAAGCGGCCGCCCTGGTTTTCAATTCGGCATTAATCTGTTCAACCACCCGCCCCCTGGACCGGGCTTCGGACAATTGGGAGCCGATGAACTGGCGTTCGGTTTCCAGGGCTTTGATTTTCAGCCCGGCCTCGCTCAGTTCGGAACGCAGGATCTGGCGCATGGCCGCCTGCCGCCGGATGATGATCCGGTGCCGGGTCAGACGTTTGGTCCAGCGGTCCCGCTCGGCCGAAAGCAGGAATTCGGCCTTGTCGGTAAAGGCTTTCAACAGCTTGGGCTTGATCTGGCTCACCGACTCCAGGCCCTGGCGGGCCGCGGTGAGCTGCTCTTCCAGCCGGGACTTTTCCTGATGGGCGATTTTCAGGGCCGAGTTGGCCGATTCCAACTCCTTGCGCATCCGCCTGTTTTCCAAAAGCCCGCGATTGAGCTCCCGGCCGGTCTCCCGCCCGCTCTGGCGGATTTTATCCAACTGCTCCTTGACTTCGGAAAAGGACTGCCGCTGATCCACGGCCCTCAGCAGGGACGACAGGCGGCGGCGAATGGTTTTGAGATCATTGGTCCGGGGCAGGGGGGGGCCCAGGCGGGCCATCAGGTTTTCCGCCTCGCTCCGCAGTTTTTGCAGATCCGGCAGCCTTTCGCCGGCCAGGGACAGGCGGCGGGCCAGATCATCCAAACGGGCCTGGGTGCGGCCCAGGCC
>JAVBTP010000094.1:0-6282 GCA_031556115.1 Candidatus Adiutricaceae bacterium | reverse complement strand
ACAAGAGTATCACCGCCGTGACCCTAAAGCAACCATCAGCTCTACAGTTCCGGCCGGTACCCGCTGGCCCTGAGTCATAGTAAAAAAGACCTGGGCACCCAATGAAAAGCGCCCGGAGGCCGGCGCGTTTTACAGCCCGCGGAGCGTTTTGAAAAGGGGGCATGGTTACGAAGCGGTCAGGAAAACCGGGAGGTACCGCGAAGAGCTTATGGTTGAAAATAAAGGGGTATATGCGGGTTGCCGCGTTGCGGAAAACCGCCGCCTCCGGGGGCCGCCGCGGCGGCCCCGCGTCCTTTTCCGCATAACATACTGTTTTAACAATATTATTAATGACACAACCGTATTAATGTATTGTGGCCAAGTCCATTCTGCCATATAATAGGAATTTGGGGTCAGGGTCTTTGGCCGGCCGGTTTTATTCCTGCGGACAATCTTGAATGAAATTGGAACGGGGCTCCTATTTTATGGATTTCAGGGAAGGTGTCTTCGGCGATGAACACAGCCATCATGCTCGGCGCGGCGGTTTTGCTGGTTCTCTTGAACGGGGTGTTCGTGGCCGCGGAGTTCGCTTTCGTCAAGGTCCGGCCCACCCGCCTGAAAGTTCTGGCCCGGGACGGCAACCGCGCGGCCCGGGCCGCCGTTTTCGGCCGGGAGAACCTCGACGCCTACCTCTCGGTCTGCCAATTGGGTATTACCTTGTCCAGCCTGGGCCTGGGGTGGCTGGGGGAACCGGCGGTGGCCACTCTCCTGCGCCCGCTTTTCGAGTTTCTGGGGGTGACCGGCCCGGCCCTGATGCAGACGTTGTCGGTGGTGGTGGGTTTTGCCATCATCACTTTCGCCCACGTGGTTTTCGGGGAACTGGCTCCCAAGACCATCTCCATTCGGGCGGCCGAAAAGGCGGTGCTGATCCTGGCGCTCCCCATGCGTTTTTTTTATATATTATTCCTCCCCGGGGTCAAGGTGCTCAACGGCGCGGCCAACCTCACCATCCGCCTGGTGGGCGCGGCTAATCTCCATTCCTCCGAGGCCCACTCCACCGACGAACTGAAAATCCTCATCGCCGAGGCCAAGGCCGGCGGCCAACTCGACGCCGACGAAGAGCGCTTTGTCAACAACATCTTCAACCTCGACCGCCGCAACGCCCGGGACATCATGGTCCACCGCACCCGGGTGGCCACCCTGTCCACCGAGGACACCGTGGCGGAGGCCCTGGAGCTGATCAAGGACCGAGGGCACACCCGTTTCCCCCTCTATGAGGGCGACAAGGATAATCTGGTGGGCTTCCTGCACGCCAAGGATCTCCTGACCGAGCCCCCGGACAAGACGCTGGGGCATTTCATTCGCCCGGCCCTCTATATTTACGATCACCTGCCCATTGACGAGGTGCTGGAACACATGCGCAGCGACAACCAGCAGTTCGGCCTGGTTTGGGACGAATACGGCAGTTGGCAGGGCCTGATCACCATGGAGGACGTCATCGAGGCCATTGTCGGTACCATCCAGGACGAGTTCGACCATGAGGATCCCAAGATCGAGCCTCGGAGCGACGGCTCTTTTATCGTGGACAGCACCGTCTCCCCCGACGAGTTGAAATCCCACCTCCGGCTGGATCTCGGGCCGGACGCCGAGGAGCATTACCGCACCCTGGCCGCTCTGTTGGCGGAAAAATTCGGCGAAGTGCCCCGGGAGGGTGATGCCTTGGAACTGTATGGGGCCCGGTTCACCATCCTGACCGTGGACGGCCACACCATCTCCAAACTTTTGGTCAACCCCGCCAAAGCCCTCGGCGCCCCCCGCTAAATCCTCATCTGAAATCCCCCAAAAACGTTCGATTTTCCACCAGTGGAGCGATTCCTTGCGCGACCCGGTGAACTATGTTAAATTATTAATTTACCGTGGCCGTTAAAGCGTCGGCTGGCCACTGACTCCATCCCCCTGCCGGAAAGAACGCCATGTCCCAGATCATTACCCGCTTCGCCCCCAGCCCCACCGGACACCTCCACATCGGCGGCGCCAGGACCGCCCTTTTCAATTGGCTTTTGGCCCGCCAAAGCGGCGGCCGGTTCGTTCTGCGCATTGAGGACACCGACGCCCAACGGTCCACCGAGGAATTCACCCAAGCCATTTTATCGGCCATGACCTGGCTGAACCTGGATTGGGACGGCGAACCTGTTTACCAAAGCCGACGGCAGGATGTGCACCGGCAATTCATCGACCGGCTCCTGGCCGAGGGGAAAGCCTATTGGTGCCATTGCCGGCCCGAGGATCTGGAACAGCGGCGCCAGGCGGCCCTGGCCGCCGGCGGCAAGCCCAAATACGACGGCCTCTGCCGGGAGAAGAATCTGGGGCCGGCTCCGGGCGCGGTGGTGCGGTTCAAGGGCCCCGACAGCGGGGAAACCGGCTGGAGCGACCTCATCAAGGGGCCGGTGGTCTTTGACAACCAGGAACTGGACGATCTCATCATTCTGAAAAGCGACGGCATGCCCACCTATAACCTGGCCGTGGTGGTGGACGACGTGACCATGAACATCACCCACATCATCCGGGGCGACGACCACGTCAACAACACCCCCCGCCAGATCCTCCTGTATCAGGCGCTGGGGGCGCCCCTGCCCCTCTTCGCCCACGTGCCCATGATTCTGGGGGCGGACAAGACCCGCCTCTCCAAGCGCCACGGGGCCACCTCGGTCATGGCCTATAAGGAGATGGGCTATCTGCCCCAGGCTTTGGTCAACTATCTGGTCCGTCTGGGCTGGTCCCATGGCGATCAGGAAATTTTCAGCCTCGAGGAGCTCCGGCAACTGTTCAACCTGGCCCAGGTGGGCCGCTCGGCGGGAGTCTTCAACCCTGAAAAGCTCAACTGGCTCAACAGCCATTACATCAAGGAAACCCCGCCGGCGGACCTGGGGGAACTGGTCTGGCCCTATCTCGAGGCCAAGGGCCATGCCCAACCGGACGCGGAAACCCTGGTCAAGATCATGAACACCGTGCGTGAGCGGGGCAAAACCCTGGTGGAACTGGCCGGAAAAGCCGAATTCTATTTTCAGGATCCGCCGCCTCTGGACCCCAAGGCCGCGGCCAAGGTCCTCACCCCCGACAATCTGGACCTGTTGCGGACCATGAAGGACCCCCTGCGGCAGCCCCTCACCGCCCAAGGCTTCGAGGACCTTTTAAAACGTCTGGCCGAGGAGCGGGGGGTCAAGCTGGGAGCCGTGGCCCAGCCCCTCCGGGTGGCCCTGACCGGTCAGACGGCCAGCCCCGGCCTCTTTGAGATTCTTGAGATTTTGGGGCCGGAGCAAACCATCCGGCGCCTGGAGGCCGCCCTGGCCTGGAGCGCCTGATTGGCCGGAATGAATGAAAAGAAGCGGGCCCAACTCGAGGCGGTGCGGAAACGGGCCCGGGCCGGCGGCGTGGAGATTCTGGCTCATTTTTTTCAACGGGCCGAGGTCAAGGCGGCGGCGGACTTCGTGGGCGGCGCCGGGGAAGTGATCGGCCGGGCCGTGACCAGCCAAGCCCGGGCGGTGATGGTCTGCGGGGCCTCGTACATGATCGGGGAAATCGAGCGGCAGGGCCCCAAGGCCCCTCTTTTGGTGCCCCGGCGCGACTTGTCCTGTCCTTTGGCCGAAGCCGTGCGCCTCGACGAGGTGCTGGAAGCAAAGCGGCTCCATCCCCAGGCCCTGGTGGTGGCCGATCTTAAGGTCGCCCCGGAGATCAGGGCTCTGGCCGATCTGGAAATTTCCCCGGCCACGGCCGGGGAAAAACTGGCCCGGACGGCTGGGCGGGAACTCATTGTCCTCCCCGGCCCCCAGTTGGCCGACCTGGCCGGCTTCGGCGGCCAGGTGATCCGGCGGTGGCCCCGAGCCGTCTGTCAGGTTCACGAACTGGCCCTGGCCGAGGATCTGGCGGCGGCCAGGATCGAACATCCCCGGGCGGCGGTGGCCGCTCACCTTTTATGCCGGCCGGACGTCCGCGCTCAGGCCGACTTCGTGGGCGACAGCGCCGGCCTTCGGGATTTTTGCGTGGCCAGCGGCGCGGCCGAATTTATCGTCGTCAGCGAGGCCGGCCTGACCGAGTATCTGGCCAACCTTCTGCCCGACAAGACTTTTTACGAGACTGAAGCCGAAATTTTTTGCCCCAACATGAAACTGACCACTCTCAAATCCATGCTCACCTGTCTGGAAACCCCGGGCGGCGCGGATACGCCGCCGGATGGCCACGGAAGGGAGTCCCTATGATTTACCTGGATAACGCGGCCACCTCCTTTCCCAAGCCGCCGGAGGTCGTCGCCGCGGTCACTCGGGCCCTGGAGGCCCCGGCCAGCCCCGGCCGCAGCGGACACGCCGCTTCTCTGGCCGCTTCCCGCACCATCCATCAGGCCCGGAAAAATATGGCCAAGCTTTTCGGCATTGCCGACAACAGCCGCCTGGCCTTCACCGCCAACATCACCTGGGCCCTGAACCTGGCCCTGGAGGGCCTGCCCTGGCGTGAGGGCGACCATATCATCTCCAGCGCCCTGGAGCACAATTCCGTGGCCCGGCCCCTGACCCGTCTGGCGGCCGAGCGCGGGCTGATCTGGGACGTGGTCCCCGTGGACGGGGAGGGGTTGGCCGACCCCGATGATTTTCGCCGGCTGCTGCGGCCCTCCACCAGGCTGGTGGCTCTGAACCACGCCTCCAACGTCACCGGCGCCCTGGCTCCGGGCCGGGACATCAAGGCGGCCGTGGGCGACATTCCCCTCTTGCTGGACACCGCCCAGACCGCCGGGGCCATGGATCTCTCCGAGGTCACCCAGTGGGCCGACCTGGTGGCCTTCACCGGCCACAAGGGCCTTTTGGGGCCCACCGGCACCGGCGGGCTGTGGGTCCGGCCGGGCCTGAACCTCCGCCCCCTGGCGGTGGGAGGCACGGGGAGCGTTTCGGAAAGCCTGACCCCGCCCGACTTTCTGCCCGACGCCCTGGAACCGGGCACGGCCAACACCCACGGCCTGGCGGGCCTCGCCGCCGGGACGGAGGTGGTGCTCAAAATCGGGGCGGAAAAAATCCGCACCCACGAAATGGATCTGACGCAAAGCTTTCTCGACGGCCTGGCGGCCATCGAAGAGGCCACTCTCTGGGGCCCCCGGTCGCGGGATCGGCGGGTGGCCACCGTGGCCGTGACCGTGCGGGGCTGGTCCTCTTCGGATCTGGCCGCCGCCCTGGAGCGGGAGGCGAATATCCTGACCCGGGCGGGCTTCCAGTGTGCGCCGTTGGCCCACCGCCATCTGGGCAGCTTTCAAGGCGGCGGGGTGACCCGTTTTTCCTTCGGCCTGTTCAACACCCCCGAAGAAATCGACATCGCCCTGCGCACGTTGGACCGTTTGGCGGGAGCGAAGAAATAGCTTGTACGCACGGTGGGGATATTTTGAAAATCGCCTAACGCCTCCTGCCGCTATCACCCTTTAGCGCTACTTTGAGCCTGGCGGCCCGCTTGATTCCGGCCTGGCAATACAGGGGAAAATGTTGTATTATAATACCCAATTGCCCGGCGACCGCGTGTTCGCGAACGGCCCTCGGCCGACCAGGGAGGGAAAAACGCCCTAAGGATTTTCATGGCCTCGACATCATGCAAATTGAAGCCAGACTTCGTGGCCGATGAGGACCGGGACGGCCTTGAGGAAATCTTTTTGGCGCGTGACCTGGCCCGCCTGCCCTCCAATTCCGCGATTCGCCACGAGTCGATGATCATCAACGAAATTTCACTGGTCTTGTCGGAAAAGCGAACCTCCCTGTCGGTGATGCGGACCGGTTTGGCCGTGCTGGCCCTGCCGCTTTCGGTGATCAGTGTTTTAATAGTTATTTCAAAATATTATGATCCGATGAAAGTCATGTATCTCTTGGGGCCCCTGTTGGGCCTGTGCGGCCTGTTGACCGTTTTGGGTATTTACCTGATCGTCAAATCGCTCAAGCGCATCACCCAGTTGAACCGGGTGGTGGTGGCGCTCAAAAAGCAAAACGCCAGCTTACGGGAGCTGTGCGTGGCCATGGACGACCTGGTTTCCCCTGATCACGATTTCTGAAAACCGCCTCCGGCCGGGTCCGAACGGGGCTGTCGGCGGAAAAGCGGGCGTTTTGTGGCCACTTCAAGCTTTGGTTGACGAAAGGGTCAGAATCAGGTAACATTTTAAAGCTGATATGGATATTTTAAGTATAAGGCCGCGCCAAACGGCTCCGGGGCGGTCGCGGGCGGCCGCGGGGGCCGCCCCAAAGTACGACGGGGTAAAATAGGTGAGAAGACCGACAGGCG
>JAVBTP010000030.1:0-12661 GCA_031556115.1 Candidatus Adiutricaceae bacterium | reverse complement strand
CGTCAACCTGGCCTTCGTCCTGTCGGCGGTCTGGGTGGTGCTGCTGAGCATCCCCTGGATTTTCATCAGCAGCACCGTGCGCTTACGGGGCGGTGAATACACCCAGGCGGCCGTGCTCTGCGGCGAAAAATTCGCGGGCTTTTACGTGGTCATCTATCTGGTCCGCAACCTCCAGATGGCCGTCTACACCCTGGCCTTCACCAGCTATTTCGTCTCCCTGGTGCCCGGGGCCAACGGGCTGGCGGTCTCGCTGATCGTGGCCACCTTCGATTTCGGCCTCAACAGCTTCCCCACGAAATTCATGGCCAAGATCCAGAACCTGATGGTGGTGGTCCTCTGCGCGGCCCTGGCCGCCTTCGTGGTCTACGGCATGCCCGAGGTCAAGCCCGGCTATTTCGATGAACCGGGCTTCTTCACTGGGGGGGCCATGGGCTTTCTGGGCGCTTCGGCCTTTTTGACCTTCGCCACGTTCGGGGCCAATTCCATTTTCCAGCTCAGCGGTGAATGCAAGAACCCCAAGGCCGACATCCCCTTCGTCCTCATCGTCTCCACCCTGTCCGTGGCCGTGCTCTACGGCCTGGTGGCCACGGTGGCCGCCGGCATCCTGCCCCTCGAGGAAGTGGCCGGCGAAAACCTGGCCAAGGTGGCCCAGACCATCCTCTCCCACCCGCTGTATCTGTTCTTCATGGTGGGCGGCGCCCTGGGCGCTCTGGCCACCAGCCTCAACGCCACCATCGCCTGGGTGACCAAGCCGTTGATCCAGGCCTGCGAGGACGGCTGGTTCCCCAAAAAGCTGGCCTACCTCCACCCCAAGTATAAAACCCCGATCTTTTTGATCGGCATCTACTACCTGGTCACCATCACCCCCATCCTCATCGGCATCGACATGGGCCAGATCACCAACAGCGTCCTGGTCATCATGTATCTGTGCATGATCGTCACCTCCCTGGCCACGGTGCGCCTGCCGAAGCTTTTTCCCGAACAGTGGGCCAAGTCGCCTTTTCGGTGCGGCCAGGGGCTGTTGACCATTCTCTGTCTCCTGGCCTCGGTGGTTCTGGCCATTCAGATTTATTTCAACGCCGAATTCTTGTCCACCGGCCTCTTCATCGCCAACCTCACCCTGATGGCCCTGGCCCTGATCTACGCCCTGTGGCGGCACAAAAGCGGCCAGGTCACGATGAACATCAGCTACGAAGACGATTAAACGATTAAGGAGGATATCGGCATGAGTCACGCATTCGAACTTGGCCCGGACCACGCCGCCCGGCTGGACGCCGCCGACCCCCTGAAGGGTTTCCGCGACCGCTTCTACATCAACGCCGGCGAGATCTACATGGACGGCAACTCCCTCGGCCTCTGCTCCAAAGACGCCGAAGCGGCCGTGCTGAACATGCTGGAGGTTTGGAAAAAGCACGGCATCAACATGTGGGGCGTGGAGGACGGCAAGTATTTCCTCTACCCTTCCCACCTCGGCAAGCTTCTGGCTCCCCTGATCGGCGCCGGGGCCGACGAGGTGACCATTACCAACAGCACCACCGTCAACATCCACCAGTGCCTGGCCACCTTTTACCAGCCCACCGGGACGCGCTATAAAATTCTGGTGGACGACCTCAATTTCCCCACCGACCGCCACGCGGTGGACAGCCAGGTGCATCTCCACGGCTATACCCCCGAGGAGGCGGTCAAGGTGGTGCCCAGCCCCGACGGCCGGATGATCGACGAGGACGCGGTCATCGCGGCCATGACCGACGACGTGGCCGTGATCTTACTGCCGGCCGTGCTCTACCGCAGTTCCCAGTTATTGGATATGCCCCGCCTCACCGCCGAGGCCCGCCGGCGCGGCATCATCATCGGCTGGGATCTGTGCCACTCCATCGGCGCGGTGCCCCACGACCTCAAAGAAGTGGACGCCGACTTCGCCATCTGGTGCAATTACAAATACCTCTCCGCCGGGCCCGGGGCCGTGGCCGGCCTGTATGTCAACCGCCGCCATTTCGGGCGGAGGCCCGGCCTGGCCGGCTGGCACGGCCACGTCAAGGCCACCCTCTTCCGGCTCAAACACAAGCACGAACCGTCGCCCGACGTGGACGGCTGGCTCACCGGCACGCCGCCCATGCTGTCCATGGCCGGATTGGAGGGAGTGCTGAAAATTTTCGGGGACGCGGGGATGGACCGCATTCGGGAAAAGTCCCTCAAAATCACCGCCTATCTGATGTATCTCATCGACCGGCGGCTGACCGGATACGGCTACGCCGTCGGCAACCCCCGCGAGGACGCCAAGCGGGGCGGGCACGTGTCGCTGGAACATGACCAGGCCTGGCGCATCTGCCTGGCCCTCAAGGACAGGGGGGTCATTCCCGACTTTCGGGAACCCAACGTCATCCGTCTGGCCCCGGCCGCGCTTTATGTGTCGTACGCCGAAACGCACCGCCTGGTGGATATTTTGGAGGAGATCGCGGTCAATAAGGAATATGAACGGTTTGCCGATACGCGGGCCATGGTGGTTTAGGCGGGGCGAAGTTGTCGGCCTCTCTCGAGGACCGCTCCACTACGAACCCGCTTTTTTCAAACCAACCCTTTACTTCGGCCGCATGTGAAAAGCGCCCCGCCGGAACATGTCCGGCGGGGCGCTTTTCTTCGGCTGGGACCCGTTTTAGAAAACGGTCTGTTCCTTCACATCGGTCTGGAGGGCGCCCAGGGCTTTTTCCACCAGTTTTTCCCGAACCGCCACTTCCTCGTCATGGGGAAGGGCCGGGTTCCCCAGGGGATGGGGAATGGCCACGGTGGGGATGATCCGGTTAGCGCCGACGCTCTGGGAAATAGGCACGATCGAGGCCATGTGGACCACCGGCATGTCGCCGGTGTCTTCGATGGCTTTGGCCAGCGTTGCGCCGCAACGCGTACAGGTGCCTCAGGTGGAGGTCAGGATCACAGCCTGCACCCCGTCATTCTTCAGTTTGCGGCCGATCTCCTCGCCCCACTTCTTGGCGTTGGCCACGGCCGTACCGTTGCCGACGGTGGTGAAGAAGGTGGGATAGAGCTTGCCGATTTTGCCTTTCTTCTCCAGATCCCGCAACACGTCCACCGGCAGCACCCGGTCGGGGTCCTCGTTGGCGTAGGTCTGGTCATAGCCGCCGTGGGCGGTCTGATACTTTTCAGCGGTCAGGTCGGCCACGCCGTCGATGTCGTAGGCCCCGTAGTTACGGGCGCTGGAAGCCGCGATGTGGTCGGGGTTTCCTTTGGGCACGATGCCGCCGCTGGTCACCAGGGCGATGGTGGCGTGGGCCAGGTCCTTCACGCCGGGGCGCGGGGTGACCCGGTCGAACACCGGCATCTTGTATTCAGTGGTAAAAGCTTCGCCTTTGATCTTTTTCAAAAGCATCTTCACCGCCCGCTCGGCCCCCACTTCCTCAAAGAAGGTGTTGACCCGCACGCCGCGCTCGATGTACCCCTCGGCTTCGGCGTTCCCCAGGCGCTGGCCGGCCAGAAGCTTCAACAGGAGGGCGGCCATGGCCGGCACGGCCTGGCCCATGCCCCGGGCGCTGTCGGCCGTGGGGACGATGTAGGTGTTGGCCTTGTACAGTTCCACCCCGGGGTTTTCCGGAAACATGGCGGTCAAGGTGGTTATGCCCTTGGCCGCGGCGGCCGAGGAGACCAGGCCGCAGGCCATGCCGTACCGGCCGGCGTTGAAGGCGGGGCCGGCCACCAGGGCGTCGGCCTGATACTTCCCCACGGTGTCGGCGACGAGTTGGCCGACCTCCTCGGGATGGCCCACGCAGTAGTTGTCGCCGCAGATGATGGTGGCCACGACCTCGGCCTGGCCCTTGAAATTCTGGTTCAGGGCCAGACCCGGCCCGACCACGCCGTCGCGAACCTCCGGCGGCTGGTCGGCTTTTTCCTCGCCGCCGATACCGCCGAAGAACTGATTGATATAATGAACTACTTTATACGACATAGGAACTCCTTCGCCTGTCAGATGGTATACGCGCCGATTTTGTTGAAGCCCAGCTCATTGGTGGCTCCCAGGATGGCCTGGATTTCCACTTCCAGCGAACCGTCCGGGCGCTTGGAGCCGAAAAAACCGCCGGCGATGACGTCGGCCTGGGCGATGTCGCCGATGATTTTGGCCATGGGCGGCAGAATCACCGTGGCGTTGGCGTTGCCGCCGGTGACCACGGCCGTGCCCTCCTGGCAGGAGTCGGCCAGGGACTGGCTGGCCCCGTTGGCGCCGGCGTATTCGTCGGTGACCAGCACGGTCTTGATGCCGGCCTTTTCCGCCTTGACGCAGTTGAGCACCAGGTCGGCGTCGGGGTTGCCAAAACCTTCCTCGGAAATGATCGCCGCCTCGGCCCCCAACATTTTCACCAGCTTGATGGCGTAGGACGAACTGCGCTGTTTGTCGGCCAGGGTGACGTTTTCATTGGTGATGACCACCCCCACGAAATTGAGGTCTCGGCCGTGGCGGGCGTAGAGCGCCTTGATGATGGGGTTGTTCTGGTGCACATAGGTGTTGTTCTTGTCGCAGGCGGAAACACAGTTGCCCGAGACGATGGCCCCGTCCATGGTTTCGGTGGGGCTGATCAAAGTCGGCAAGGTCCGTTTGGCGTCCACGCCGTAGACCCAGGTGTCATGGAGTAACCCCTGGGATTGCAGCATGTACACATAGGCCACCTTCGGCAGGCCCGCGTGGGCGGCCATGGCCTCGGCCAGCGGCGGGAAGGCATAGCTTTCCACCTGGTCGGCCTTGGCGGTTTTGCATTTGCTGGCCAGATAGTGGGCGGCCTTGAGCCCGGCCATACGGCAGCACAGTTCGGCCTCATGGAGCTTGACTTCCGGCTTCGGGGTCAGCACCATGACCAGGTTGGCGGTTTTGGAAAAGGGAGTGTAGTCGGCCCCGGGGCCGCTCATGTCCACAATGCCTTCCTGGGGCGCCACCAGGCGGCCGGTGGTCAACACGGCCATGCCTTCCAGAACCAGGGTCTGGCCCTCGCCCACGGTCTCCACCGGGCCGATGAATCCGGGAAAAACCTCGCCGCCGCCGCCGAGTTTACAGCGGGGCTCGATGGCGTCCTTCACCGGCATGATGCGGGTGCTGTCGCCGGGGTGGGCCACATCGAATTCGACCTGGGCCAGAGCCCCGTCTTCCAACAGAAGAGCCCGCAGTTCAGCCTGGTTGACGCTGAGGACCCCTCCCTCCACTTGGGTGGTCTCGCCAAAGCGAACGCTTTTGATGGCGATCTTGTGCAGTTCAAGCTTCACGACTTCCTCCTTATAGAGCGCTTTTCAAGGTAAAGGCCATGGGCATTGATTGAAAAGCGCCCGGATGTTTTGGCGTTTTGCTTAAGGGAGTATGGCCACTGAAAGACAAAACGCTCTAGTACCTTGTATCGCTTGAAATGTCGCTCAAAGCAGCGCCATTTCAAGCTCCGGACCGGAAAGCGAAAATGCGATTTTTGCTTTCCTCTCGCCGACTTCGTCGCCGGGAAGCCCTGGCGGGCTTCCTCCGGTACCCCGCAACTTCTTAAGTTGCGGGGTGCTGGTTTCCCGCGTCTTATCGGCCGGCCGGGGCGGCCGCGGGCCAGCCGGCCTGCTCCAGAGGCAGACGCATCAGTTCATAATCAAGAAAAGCGCAATCACCCCGAAACGCGGACGGAGCCCGTTCGGGGGTGAGCACGGTGACGGTTCGATACAGGCCGACCGCCTCTTCGATCAGGTGAAGCGAGTATTCATCCGGCAGGATACGTTCCAGGCCGTCCTCCAGGCGGACGGCCTCGGGATTGAATCGCAGGATCAAGGAGCGGTAGGGTTGCTGGTGGGGGCGAAAATTGCCGTACAGGGGGTGGTGCAGGAGAAGCCACCCGGACTGGATCAAATCCCGGGCCGCCAGAAGCGCCGCCAAAGCGGAATCCTGAAAAAAGAAACAGCTGTACCGTCCCTTTTCTTTCGCTCCGGCCCGCAGAACCTGCGGACTCGACGACGTGAAAGGCCTTCAGGTCATTCCCGAGAAATCGAAAACCATTTTCGGATTGTTGGTAAGCAGGACGACAGACACAACCTCTCCTTTCGGATATGGTGCTCTGTCGCGGGCGGGGGCCGGCTTCAGAGGGCGTCCGGTCATGCTCCTTGAACCTGAGAGTTTCGGTTGCCCTTGCCCCTTCGGTGGCGGCGTTTTCGCTTTCGCCGCGCTCTCGCATGACCTTCAATCGCTGATTGAGAAACGCTCTACTCTTCTTTATGATACCTGTGACCATTATGGCAAAAAACGCGGCCGACTTCAAGCTTTATTTCAGGGTGGCCCGCGGCTCCCGCCCGCCCGCGCCCAACCCGCTGAAATCAGCAAACATCACCACCATCGGCTGGCCGGCCGAAAAGGCCCGGCCTACTTCACGCGCGCTTTTTCGCTCAAAGATTTCGGATCGATGCGCACAAAAACGGAGTTCGCCGAGACGGTCAGTTGACCGCCCGCATGAATTTCGCATAGAACGCGGGTGGCGCGCCCCACGGGGCCTTCCACTGTGGCCCGCAGGTTCAAGGGAACGCCCATGGGCGTGGGCTGGCGGTAGGTGATGTGCAGTTGGCCGGTGGCGCAGTCGATCCGCGGCGACGTGCCGGGGGCGCGTCCCTCGGCTTTATAATGGGCCGCGATGGCCGTCCAGTTGGAGTGGCAGTCCACCAGCATGGCCAGATAGCCGCCGTACACCACCCCCGGCCAGCCGCAATACCGCTCGTCAGGGGTTATGGTGGCCACGATATGGAGGCCGTCCGCATCCGGATAACTCTTGAGGTGGAGCCCGTGTTCGTTGGCCGGGCCGCACCCGAAACAGACACCGTCCGGCCGGCCGGCATCCTGCAATGATTGTTCCACGCGTATCCTCCAGTCCTTCGGAAACCTTGCGGAAGGTTCAGGCTGATGAACCCGACGGGGTCGGAACCGTTATCGTCAGCCACAGTATACAGAGAAAAAACACTTTTGGGAATATGGAGCGCTTTGCGCCTGAAAGGCCCCGAACGAACAGCGCCAACCGCCGACATTTCGCTTTCTTTCGCCCGCCGATTCTGCTATACTTCTTCAATCCATCAATTGCGTGTGTGACGAGGAAACGAGCCAGAGGCTTTCGGCGTCTGAGAAATCCGGCCGTCCGGCTCCCGCCCGCTCCCGTAAGCGCGAAGTCGGTGGTCCGGTCGGGCCGGCCTTGACGGGCGGCTCCACTTCACCTTTCTCAAAAGGAGTTCATATGGAACGGGAACCGAAAAAGTTTTCATCTCCGGAACCCATTAAGGTCAGTGACAGCGACCCGGGCTTCCCCAAGGAAGTGGCCAAGGTCGCGGGCACGGACCTCAATGCCTGCCTCACCTGCATGAGCTGCTCGGGCGGCTGCCCCATGTATCAGTACATGGATTACGGCCCCCACGGCATCATGCGGCTGACCGTTCTGGGTCTCAAGCGGGAGGCGCTGACCTCCAACACCATCTGGCGCTGCCTGGGCTGCCACACCTGCGCCGCGGTCTGCCCCATGGCCATCAACATCGCCGCGGTCATGGACTACCTGCGTCAGGAGTGCCTGGCCGAAAAGCTGCCGGTGGGGGACAAGCCCATCTGGGAGTTTCACCGGTGCATGATGAACAGCGCCCGCCGCCACGGCCGGGTGCACAAGGTGGAGCTGATGATGGAGCATAAGCTGCGCTGCCTGGGCCTCGGCCCCAAGGCCTGGCTTCAGGATGCCTTTGTCGGCAACAAGATGATCATGATGGGCAAGCTCCATATGCTGCCCTCGCGCATCATGAGCACCGGGCGGACCCAGGTCCGCAAAATTCTGGACGCCGGTCCCTGGAAGAAATATTAAGGAGGCCTGAGAGATGGGAAAATATTTGCTGGAAGCCTCTTACTATCCCGGATGCACCATGAAAACCGGGGCCGACGAGTCGCGCGAGGCCATGTTCATCGCCCTGGAGAAGATGGGCCTGAAGCTGTATGAGCTCGAGGACTGGAACTGCTGCGGCTCCTCCTCGGGCCACGCCATGGGGACTGAAATCGCCACCTCCCTGGGCGCCCGCAACCTTTCCAAGGCCCCCCTGGGCCGGCCCCTGGTCATTCCCTGCCCCAACTGTTTCCGTAACACCATCACGGCCTGGCACCACCTCAAAGAGGATCCGGAGCTGCTGAAGAAAAACGAGGCCGAATTCGGGCGGATCAACGTCACCGACCCGGTTTTGAACATCTATGACGTCTTCCACCACGTCTTCAACCTCGTCCGCATGGGGACCTATACCCTCAAGGACACCCGGCCCCTGACCGGGCTGAAGGTGGCCGTCTATTACGGCTGCGGCGCCATGTATCCCAAGGTGCTGCGCCCGGCCGGCCCCCCGCGCAACACCCTGGAGAGCATCGTGCGGGAGATGGGCGCCGAAGTGGTCACCTGGCCCTGGCCCCACAAATGCTGCAGCGCCTTCGCCTCGGCCGTCTATCCGGAAATCGCCGAGGACATGGTCTCCCAGATCGTCACCGGCGCCCGGGAGCAGGATGCCGACTGCCTGATGACCAGTTGCGCCATGTGCCAGATGAATCTGGAAATGCGCGAACTGCCGATGACCAACCACCTGCCCATCATGCACCTCAACCAGCTCCTGGCCCTTTATCTGGGCGAAAAGGCCAGGGATCATGAAAAATGGTGGAAACTCCACCTGGTCAACCCCACGCCCATGCTGAAGAAATACAACCTGTGGGATTGAGCCGGCCGGGGATGACCGCTTGGTCCCCGGGGCCTTATGGCTGCGGCTGAACGAATACGGAGCGGGCTGAACACCGAGGTTTCAGCCCGCTCCGTTTTTATGGTATACTCATCCTCTATTCCGATGACGGAAAAGGAGAATCCATGAACCGACCGATTTTCGTGGCCGCCCTGGCGGCTCTGGTCTTTTTGTCGGCTTCGGCGGCCGAGGCCTTTCTCATCAGTTTGACCAACCGCAGCGGCCGGGTGCTGACGGAAGCGGTCCTGACCCCCACCGAGACGAAGCGGCCGGTCACTGTTTTCCTGAATCTGGCCGATACGGAATCGCGGGAATTCACCCGGCCGGAGGGAGACCTCCTGGACCTGGTCTTCAAGCACGACGGCGGGAGCTACAGCTTTCGCGAGGCCAGTTTTTTCGACGAGGAAAACGTGAACCTCACCCTGGTGGTGGACCAGGCTGGCGTCCCGGCCTTGGAGTATTATGAACAAGGCGAAGTGGCGGCCGCGCCGAGGGGGGAGAATTCCGATTGGAATTTTTCCAAAATTCTGGATTCCTTTCCCTGGGGCCTGGGGGTGACCACCCGGGCCCGGGCCGAGGCCCAAGGGGCCAAGCCCACGGCCGAGGCCGCGATGCTGACCACCACCTATCAATTCATGGGCGACGATTTCTCGGTGAAAATGACCTTTGACGGCCACACCGCGGAGAGCTTGTTAACCAGGCTGGAAATGAGCGCCCCCGACAATGAGGAATATGATTATCTCGATTTCGTCGGTGACGAACTGACGGCCAACGGATATCAGGCGCTTCTGGCCGGGAGCGGGAAAAAGACGCTGAACCTGGCGGCTTTGGCGGCCAAGGGGATCGGTGAGGACGAACGGACGGAACAGTATTACACCCTTTTGGGGGAGAGGGCCGATCCCACCCTGGTGGTATTCGTCCCCCAGGCGGCATTTGACCGGTTGGCCCAGGCTCCGCCGGCCGGGCCGGAGGGCCGGCCCGATCTGGCGCCCTTCGGCGATCAGGCGGTTTTCTCCTACCACACCCAGGGCGGCCGGGTGACCATGGTGTTATCCCAGGCCAAAGACTTTCGGGCCGCCGAGTGAAATCCGCCGACCATCAAAGGAGGCGCGCATGAAGCTGGCGGACGTCATTGAAGGGGCCGCTTTTTTCCAAGGGCTGGAACCGGAACTGGCGGCCCAGTTGGCCTCCATTGCCGCCTGGAAGACCTACCGCGCCGGGGAAACCATCTTTGAGGAAGGCCAGCCCGGCCTGGGCTTCCACCTGGTGGCCGAGGGCCGGGTCAAGATCTTTAAAAGCTCTCCGGACGGCAAGGAGCAGATTCTGCACCTCTTCGGCCCCGGCGAACCTTTTGGCGAAGTGGCCATTTTTCTCGGCCGGGGATACCCGGCCCAGGCCATGGCCCTGGCCGAAACCACCACGGTCTTTTTCCCCCGGGCCGCGCTGCGGGACCTTATCGCCCGGAACCCCGACCTGGCCTTTGGCCTTTTGGCCGTCCTGTCCCAACGGCTGGTGCGGTTCGCCGGCCTTTTGGAATCCATTACTTTGAAAGAGGTTCCGGCCCGGCTGGCCGCTTTTGTCCTCGAACTGGCCGGGACCGGGGACCGGGCCGAACTGGTTTTGACCAAGGCGCAACTGGCCTCTCTTCTGGGAGCCACGCCGGAGACCATCTCCCGGGCCCTGGGCCGGCTGAAGAACGCCGGCCTGATCAGCGAACAAAAACCTTTCCTGAATATCATCGACCGTCGGCGCCTCAGCGACCTGGCCGAAGGGCTGGAGACGGTGGAATAGGAGCGAACCATGAGTGATCAGCCCCGGGAAACCGGCCCCGCGCCGGAGGAAGCAAACGAGGCGGCCCGGCCGGCGGCTGAGCCGACGAACCCGGACCCGGCCGAAGCGGCCGGCCATGCCGCCCCCGAGGCGGCGGCCGGGGGGGCGGGCCAGCCCTCGCCGGGCGCGTCCCGGTTTCAGGCCTGGTGGCAGGCGGCCCGGCCGCCCTTTTATATCGCCACCCTGGCCCCCCTGGCCCTGGGCTTCACCGCCGCCGCCAAATACACCGGCCAATACCGCTGGGGCCTGTTCGCCCTCATTCTCTTCGGGTCCTTTGTGGTCCACATGGCCACCAACCTGGCCAACGACCTCTTCGACCACGTCCAGGGCGTGGACGCCGGCCGCAATATCGGCGGCTCCCGCGTCATTCAGGAAGGTAAAATTTCACCCCGCGCCCTGGGGCTGGCCCTGGCCGTTCTCTACAGCCTGGGTCTGGGTTCGGCCATGCTCATCATCAAGATGTCGGGGCAGCCCGTTTTGTGGGCCCTGGTCATCTTCGCCGCCCTCTCCAGCTTCTTCTATGTGGCCCCGCCCATCAAATACGGCCACCGGGCCCTGGGAGACTTGTTCGTCTTCATCAACATGGGCCTGATCATGACCGGCGGCACCTATCTGGCCGTGGCCGGGGGCTGGGACCGCCGAACCCTGGCCCTGGCCCTGCCGGTGGCCTTCATGGTGGCCGGCATTCTGTACTACCAAAGCCTGCCGGAGATCGAAACCGATCTGGCCGCCGGCAAGCTCACCCTGGCCAACCTGTTGGGCAAGGAGCGGGCCGCCCTGGTGTTTCTCCTGTGGTGGCCGCTGGTCTGGCTTCTGATGATCACCCTGTGGCTGGCCAAGCTGGCGGCCTGGCCGGTCTGGCTGGGTCTTTTGACCATCCCCCTCCCTCGGGCGGCTTTCAAAAAAATCAAGGCGGCCGGCGACGGCGACTGGCTGCCCCTGGACCGGCACGGGCACCTGGTGCGCAAACTCTATCTGGTCAACGGCGTGTTGCTGATCGTGGCCGTGGCGGTAAACTGATCAGGCTTCGCGCCTATCGGGCCAAGCACCGTACGGCGCTGACAAAATGCCTGAAACTGACGGAGCGTTCGCAGTTTGGATCCAGATGCGGGCCGATGGCGCGGGACCCGGCGGTTTTGCTGTATTTCCCTTTAGTGAGCTCTTCCAGCTTATGACTCGGCGACCCCACCGCATCCGGATTTTGGTAGTTCTTTTGAAGCCTGGCCAGATTGTTGAGAGCCGACTCCTCCTCGAGAACAAACACCAGCTCTTTCATGAGGGGTCGACCCCGGTGAAAAAACCTTCCCGCCACAAATAGCCCATTTTATCGCCCTCACTCATATAAGCGGCGACCTGCTTATTATCACGGGCTCGCTCCACTTTGGCATACCCGTCTTTCTTGGTCAGCCAAAAAACTTCATCGAGCCTGGCCGCATTAAGAAAATCGGGGGAGTGGGTGGAAACCATCACCTGCTTACCCCTCTTCGCGTATAACCTGAACTCTTCGGCCAGTTCAGACAGAAGTTGTGGATAAAGTTGATTTTCAGGTTCTTCCACGCCAAGCAGGGGATGAGGGTGGGGATCATACAGCAGCAAAAGATAGGCAAACATTTTGATGGTGCCGTCGGAAACGAAATCGGACAAAAAGGGATCGGTGAAGGCCCCGTCACGGAAGCGCAGGAGCACGCGCCCATAATCAGTCAACGGAGCCTCCACTTCATCAACGCCGGGCACTCGCCTTTTTGACGTCTTCAGGACGTTGTCAAATATGTCCGGGTAGCGTTTTTTCATGTTGTAGGCGACTTGGGCCAGATTTTCGCCTTGACGGGAAAGATGCTCGGCCGCGCCGGCTTCCGATTCACCACGGGCTTTACTGATATGAAAATCGGATACATGCCACCTGCCTTCCCGGAAAACCGTAACGAGCCATAGGATCGAGGTAAATAAATTCAGATAATTATCGAGATAAAGGTTGCCATTTTCATCGTTATGTGATAGGGTATTTATAACGATGGAGGGGCTATGTCGACCATTATCTACCAGACCGACAAAAGAATCGGCGTCACCTACGCTTATGAATCCA
>JAVBTP010000065.1:0-2652 GCA_031556115.1 Candidatus Adiutricaceae bacterium | reverse complement strand
GGCCTTCGCTGATCAGATAGTTGACGCTCCAGAGCTGGCCGGGGTTGTAGACCTCCATCTCCGGCCGGATGCCCTGTTCCTTCATGGCTTTGGCAAAGGTGATCAATTCGGTGTAGGTGGTGGGGACCAGGCCTTCCAGATGCACGGCCGGCCGGGGATGGCTGACGGGAGCCTTGCGCTCCTTCAGGGTGATGTTGTACATATCCGGGCCCATGTTCAGGCTGGCCACTTCAGGCTTGGCCGACAGAGCGGCCACCCGCATCTCCACGGTCATGCCGTAGGAGCCGCCGGTGGTGTTGTTGATGATAATGTCCGGGCACTTTTCCCGCACCAGGCCGTTGATCTCCCGAAAGCGGGCCGGGTCGCCCGAGCCGGAGCCCAGGTTCTGGGGATCGCGGGCGTGGATGTGGACCATGCTGGCCCCGGCCTGGTAGGCCCCGTACGCGGCTTCGGCGATTTCCTCGGGAGTTTCGGGAATGGCCTCGCAGGCCTCCTTGCCCTGGACCCCGCCGTTGACCGCGCAGCAGATGACGGCCGGGGGCAGTGAAGAGGTGCGGATCTTTTCCATCCAGTCATACTGGTTGCCGTAATTCCAAATACTGTGAGACATCAAATCCCTCCTAGGGTGGTATCGGCCCGGCGCGGTGTTGGCGAGTTCCGGCCGGGCACACTGAAATGGTTGTTGATCGGGTACGGTTTCGGGTGGTCAGGCCGGCCGCTTGAGGCTGATGCGGGCGTCCACCGGCAGCACCTTGTCCGGGTAGACCAGAACCGGGTTGAGATCCAGCTCGGCCACCTCGGGGCAGTCGTTCATCAGTTGAGCCACGCTCACCACCAGCTTGGCCAGCCCCTGAATATCCGCCGCCGCCCGGCCCCGGGCGCCGGTCAGCAGGGGATAGCCCTTGAGTTCGGCCAGCATGGCCAGGGCTTCTTTTTCGGTCAGGGGGTGTACCCGAAAAGCGACATCTTTGAGGATTTCCGTAAAAATGCCCCCCAGGCCCGCCATGACCGCCGGCCCGAAGATGGCGTCGGAAAGGCCGCCGACAATGACTTCCACTCCGCCGGACTGGGCCTGGGCGCAGACCAGGAGTCCCTTGATCTCGGCGCCGGGCACCCTGGCCTCGACGCTTTCGATGATTTTGGCCGCCGCGGCCTTCACTTCCCCGGCATTTTTGAGGCCCACGGCCACGCCCCCGGCTTCGGACTTATGCACCACCTGGGGGCTGACGATCTTCAAAACCACGGGGAAGCCGATCTTGGCGGCGATGGCCGCGGCTTCGTCCGGCGTCTGGGCCAGCGCGTGCTCGGGATAGGCGATTTGGAAGCGTTTCAGATATTCGACGGCTTCGGTTTCCAGAATAAAGCTGTGTCCTTGCATGACCGCTCCTTTTAAAATAGGCTGACCGGCTGACCGGAGTAGTGCATCAAGGCGGCGACGGCCCGCACCGCCCGCTCCGGACAGGGGAAGACCGGGACGCCGAGGCCCTGTATGACGGGCACATCGCGGCGGGCCAGTTCGTGGCCGCCCATATAGGAGACCACCAGGGGCGTTTTGACGCTTTTTTGCAGATCCCTGATAACCTCAACGCTGCCCACGATGGGGTCGGCCCAGGACAGGAGGATCACGTCGGCCAGGTTGTGCTTGTCCACCAACATCACGCCTTTGCGGGCGGCCTCCGGGTTGTCGCCAAAGGCGGCCGGAACCAGGTCGAAGGGGTTGCGGATGCTGGCCAGCTCGGAAAATCCGGCGGCTTTGAATTCGGCCAGGGCTTCCGCTGGTATCTGGGGCAGCTCAAGCCCCCGGGCCGAGGCTTCATCAGTGCTCTGGGTGCCGGGGCCGCCGCAGTTGGTGACCACAAAAAGCCTTTTTCCGGAAACTTTTCGGTCGATGCAGGCGAAAATCTTGCCGTAGTCGTACAGGGTCTGGAAGTCGCGGGCCAGGATGGCCCCGTGCTGTCTGGCCGCGCCGGTGAAGACCTCATAGGCGCCGGCCAAACTCCCGGTGTGGCTGGCCACGGCCTTTTGGCCTTCGGCCGTGCGGCCGCACTTCATGATGATGACCGGCTTCTTGGGGGTGGTGTAGGCCAGGGCGTCCAACAGCCGGCGGCCCTCATCGAGACCTTCCAGATAGACGATGATGGCCCGGGTGGGCTCGTCGTCGGCAAAATAGTTGATAAAATCCGACTCGGTCAGATCCACTTGGTTCCCGAGGTTGACCACCGAACACAGCGGCAGGTTGTCGTCGTGGGCCCACTGGATCAGGCCCATGCCCAGGCCCCCGCTCTGGGTGACGATGGACAGGCGGCCGCCCTCGTCTTGAAACGCCGGATAGAACAGGGTGTTGAGCTTGTTGGGCATATAGGCGAAGCCCATCTGATTGGGGCCGGTGAGCATGATGTCATGGTCGTGGGCGGCTTTGACGACTTCGGCTTCCAGTTCGAAATTGCCCAGTTCCCGAAAGCCGCCGCTGCAGATGCCCACACAGCGGGTACCCTTGGCCGAGGCGTCTTTGAGGATCTGGGGCACGAACTTGGCCGGCACCAGCACCTGGACGGTGTCCACCGCCCCGGGGATGCTCTTGATATCCGGATAGCAGGCCAGGCCCTGAATCTCTTTCTCTTTCAAATTGACGGGATAGATCTGGCCGGTGAA
>JAVBTP010000296.1:0-8510 GCA_031556115.1 Candidatus Adiutricaceae bacterium | reverse complement strand
AGGCTGACGGCGGCGGGCACATCGGCCGCCAGGCCTTCCACGTCCGAGGGAATGCGAATGAGCCCGTCGGCCCGGCTGAGACTGGAGACCGTGCCCGCCCCGCGCGGCAGGGGCACGGCGATGAGGTGTTCCCCCACCCGGCCCAGCTTGACCCGCAACACTTCCTCCAGCCCCGGCCGGGAAGGCAGGGCCTGAAAAGGGCCGGCCACGGCCTGGGGCCTTTCAGGCTTTTCCCTTCCCTGCCATCGGGCCAGAAGCCGCTGACCGAACTCCTCAAAGGCCAGGACCGCGGAAACAGGATAGCCGGGTATGCCGAGTATGGGTTTGCCGTCGACGGCTCCGATGGCGGTGGGCTTGCCAGGCATGATGGAAACGCCGTGGACCAGGAGTTCCCCCAACTCGGCTAAAATTTCGGCGGTAAAGTCGCGGCTGCCGGCGGAGGAGCCGGCATTGATGACCACCAGGTCGGCCGGCCCGGCCACCGCCTTGAGAACCGCCGCCCTGATTCGGCCGGGCTCGTCTGGCACGATAGGGCAAACCGTGGGCTCGCCCCCGATCTCCCGCACCAGGGCGGAGAGGATCAGGCTGTTGAACTCCGGCAGCTTTTGGCCGCTGGCCAGTTCCTCCGGCGTCAGTTCGGCCATGGGGGCCAATTCCGAGCCGCTGGGGATGATGGCCACCTTTGGCCGGGTAAAGACTTGCGGCGCCGCCACTCCGGCGGCGGCCAGGGCGCCCAGCTCATAGGCGCCGATAACCGTCCCCGGCGGCAGAACGCTTTCGGTGGCCACCATATCCTCCCCCATTTTGCGCACATGCTGCCACGGGAAAGCGGCTTTTTCCACGGTCACGGTTTCGCCGCCCTCTTCCGTTTTCCCGGTGACCACGTTCTCCACCATGATGACCGCGTCGCAGCCCGGCGGCAGGGGCTGGCCGGTATTGACCCAATAGGCGTCCCGGCCGATGGCCAGGGTTTTGGGCCGCCGTTCGCTGGCGCCGAAGGTTTTCTCGGCGGCGGTGGCCACGCCGTCCATGGCCGCGCCGTGGAAGGCCGGCGAGGAGAGGCGGGCCACCGCGTTTTCCGCCAGGACCCGCCCCCAGGCCTGATCCAGAGAAACGGCTTCCGGCCGCAAAGGGCTGGGGAATTTCCCCAAAAGCAGTTTGACGGCCGCCTCCAGGCTGGTGAGTTTCAAGTAAATCTTGCGTTTCATGGTGTCTCTCAAAAAATTGGCATTACAGCGACAGATGCACGTCCACCAGTTGGCCCGCGTCGAGCCCTTCCAGATCTTCGGGGCAGACCACCAGAGCGTCGGCCATAACCAGGGTGCTGATCAGCCCGCTTTTGCCCATGACCGGCGTGGCCACCAGGGGGCCGCCGGGTTCGGCGGCCGGGTCGAGGCGCACCCGGATATAATCCCGACGGCCCTGGGCCGAAGCCACGGGGCGGCTCAAAACGGCCTTCAGCCCTTGACGCCAGACTTCCCGGTCAGTGACGCCGAGCAGATGGCGCAACAGCGGGCGGATGAACACTTCGGCGCAGACCAGGGCGCTGGCCGCGTGGCCCGGCAGGCCCCACAGGGATTGCCGGCCGCGCCGGGCCATGATCAAAGGCTTGCCGGGGCTGATGGCCACCCCGTGGGCCAGGATCTCCACTTCGGGAAGGGACGAAAAAGCCTTGATGGTAAAGTCCCGTTGCCCGGCCGAGGATCCGCCCGAAAGGAGCACGACGTCCGCCCATTCCAGGGCCGTGGTGATCATGGCCAGCAATTGATCCCGGCTGTCGCCGGCCAGGCCGAAAAATCGGCCGATCCCTCCGGCGGCCGAAGTCAGGGCGGCCAGGGTGTGGGCGTTGATATCGCGCACCTGCCCGGGACGGGGCCTGGCGGTGGCCGGCACCACCTCGTCGCCGCTGGAAATGACGGCCACCTTGGGCTTTTGGCGAACCGTAAGGTCGGTTTGCCCCAGGGCGGCCAAAAGACCCAATTCTGGCGGGCGGAGGGTGCGGCCGGCCGGGAGCAACTCCTCCCCTTGCCCGGCATCCTCGGCGCCGGTGATGACGTTTTCCCACGGCGCCACGGGCCTGGTCAGTTCCACCAGGTTGTCACCGACCTGGCGGGAATATTCGAGCATGACCACCGCGTCGGCCCCCGGGGGCAGCATGCCGCCGGTCCAGATGCGGGCGGCCTGCCCCGGCTCCAGGCTGAAGGCGGGAACGCCCCCCATCGGGCATTCGCCAGCCAACTCCAGGGCGGCCGGCTGGCCCTCGCCGGCCCCAAAGACGTCTTTGGCCCGCACCGCGAAACCGTCCATGGTGGACCGATCGAAGCCGGGCAAATTCTCGGGCGACCGAAAAGGCCGGGCCAGCACCCGCCCCGGCCCCTCGGCCAGGGGAAGAATCTCCTCGCCAAGGACCGCAAACGATTTGACCAGGGCCAGGATTTCATCGACGGATTTCAGGGTCAGAAAATCGGCCATTCTTGCACTCCCGAATAATGCGCGCATTTTGGAAAATATAGCACAGAGTGCGGCCCGGTGACAATCGGGGCGGAGTTTGATAAAATACAGGCGTCATCCTGAAAAGGCGGGAGGGGAAATGAAACTTTCAGCCAAAATTTTTCTGGAGGATCACCAGCGATACGTTTTAGGGCCGGGCCGGATGGCGCTTCTGAAGGCCACCGAATCGTTGGGCTCCCTGCACAAAGCCGCCCAGGCCATGGGCATGAGCTACCGCTGGGCCTGGGGCCGCTTGAAGACCGCTGAAAAAGAGCTGGGCCTGACCCTTTTGACCCAGGAAGGGACACCGGGGCGGGGCAAGGTCAAAATACTGTCGCCCGAAGCGCGGGAATTGATTCGTTGGTATGCCGAGCTCGAAAGCCGGATTGAAGCGCTCCTGGCTGAAAGCGCGGCCAGGCGCCCCCCATTTCTGAAAATGGAAAACTGACCGCCAGACGAGAAGGGTGGTGAAGAAATGCCCGTGACCGTCAACCTCAGCACCACGCTGCGCCGCCACGTCGCGAATTACCAGCCGGCCCTGGGCCTGACCCTGGAGGTGGGCGGCGGGGTCAGCGCCCTCGGTCTGGCCCAAAGGATCGGCCTGCCCATCGGGGATATCAAGGTCATCATGCTCAACGGCCGACGGGTGGCCCCCGAGGCTGTGGTGGCCGACGGCGACCGGGTGGGCTTTTTCCCCGCGGTGGGCGGGGGGTGATCGTTCATGGACCGGCCGGCGGACTTGATCAAAACGCTCAGCCCCTATCTGCGGGAAGAGACCGAACCGGGGCCGGGCTCTTTTTTGAGCATCGGGGCCGACGGTCTCCGGCAGGCCGCCGGCCGGCTTCAACTCAAGCCTTCCCTGGCCATGTCCTTTTTACTGAAACACGGTATCTGGCCCCGCCGCTTTCTCCGCAACCGGGGGGTGTTGCGGGCGGAAGAGCAGGCCCGGCTTTTGGAATCGCGGGCGGCGGTCATCGGTTGCGGCGGCCTGGGGGGCCAGGTGACCATACTTTTGGCCCGCATCGGCCTGGGCGCGTTGACGCTCTGCGATCGGGACCGCTTTGAGGAGACGAATCTCAACCGTCAGCTTTTGTGCCGGGAGACCAATCTGGGCCGCCCCAAGGCGGTGGCGGCCGGCGAGGAGGTGCGGGCCGTCGCGTCCCATGTGGAGGTCGCGGTCTGGTCCGAGGCGGCCGACCAGGCCAATCTGCCGCGAATAATCAGCGGCGCCCAGATCGTGGTGGATTGTCTGGACAGCCTGACCGCCAGGCGGGAAGTGGAAAAAGCCGCCCATCGGGCCGGTTTGCCTTTTGTCCACGGGGCCATAGCCGGGGAAGAGGGTTTTGCCTTAATAACCCGGCCCGGGGAAGGCGGCCTGTCGGCCCTTTACGGGGAGCCGGCGAACGGCGAAGGAAACAACGCCGAACGGTTTTTGGGGGTGCCGACCATCACGCCGGCGGCGCTGGCCTGCCTGCAGGCGGGTCTCACGGTCTCGGCCCTGTTGGGGCGGGCGACCGAATCGGGTCGCCTCCATCACCTGGACCTCTCCGTTCCCCTCATCGAAATCCTGCGGATTTAACGGACCTTACCTTGACAATTCAACCCCTTCGTGATACCCATTAGGCCATGTTCGATAGATCGTGATGGACATAATCAACAGTTGTCTTTCAGGAGGTTACCCATGAAAAAAAGAGCGGCTTTACTGCTTGGCCTGGCTGTCTTTCTGATCGCTCCCCTGGCCCTGGCCCAGGAGACCATTAAAATGTCCACCACCACCAGCACCCAGGATTCGGGGCTGCTGGAAGTATTGCTGCCTGAATTTCAAAAAGACACGGGCATTGAGGTGCGGGTTCTGGCCAAAGGCACCGGGGCGGCCATCCGTGACGGCGAGGACGGCAATGTCGACGTCATCTTCGTCCACGACCCGGACCGCGAAGCCAAATTCGTCGACGCGGGTTACGGCACCAGGCGGTATGCCGTGATGCATAACGATTTTGTCATTTTAGGCGATCCCTCCGACCCGGCCGGCCTCAAGGGCGGGAAGAACGCGGCCGCCGCGCTGAAAACCGTGGCCGACCAGGGGCGAACGTTCATCTCCCGCGGTGATGAAAGCGGCACCCACTTCAAAGAACTGGCCCTGTGGAAGCTGTCGGGCGCGCCCATGGAAAAAAGCGTGAAAAAGGTCCAGAAAGACGGTAAGGAAGTGGAGGTCACCACGGAGATACCCGCCGGCCAGTGGTACCTTGCCATAGGCCAGGGCATGGGCAAGACCCTGATCATGGCCGCTGAAAAAAAGGCCTATACCTTGAGCGACCGGGGCACCTTCATTTCCCAAAAATACGGCATTGCCAATCCCACGTCCCTGGAAATCATGGTGGAGGGCGATCCGGCCCTGTTTAACCCTTACGGCGTCATTCCCGTCAACCCCGCCAAGCACCCCCACGTTAAAATCGACGCGGCCCGGAAATTCGCCGACTGGCTGGTTTCCGGACGCGGCCAGAAAGTGATCGCCGACTATACGCTTCAGGGACAGCAGGTCTTTTATCCCGACGCCGTCCCCATGAAGTAACCGCTGTTTCGCAAAACTTCCGCCCGGCCCTCCGGGCGGAAGTTGTCTTGAGCCGTCTTTTGCCGATACCGGGACTCTATGGAAATTTTTTTCGACAGCCTGATTTCCGCCTGGCGCCTGATCGGATCCGGCGACCGGGAGCTGTGGGGGGTGGTCTTTCTGTCGCTGAGCTGCACCTTTTGGGCCTGCCTGTTCGCCGGCCTGTTGGGGCTGCCGGCCGCCTTCTTTCTGGCCCACCGCGACTTTCCCGCCAAGCGGCTGGTCATTTTATCGTTCAACACCTTGCAGTCGGTGCCCACGGTGGTGGTCGGCCTGTTCCTCTATGTCTTCATATCGCGGCGGGGCATCCTCGGCCCCCTGGATCTCCTGTATTCGCCCGTCGCCATTTCCATCGGCCAGTTTTTGCTTATCCTGCCGCTGATGGTCATGTTCATCCTGTCCGCCCTGAGTCGGCTCGACGAGCGCTATCACCAGACCGCCCTGACCTTGGGGGCCACCGGCCGCCAGGCCGCCCTATTGGTGATTCGGGAATCGCGTTTCGCGGTCATCGCCGCCCTGTGCGCGGCTTTCGGCCGGGGCGTGGCCGAGGTGGGGGCCAGCATGATGCTGGGCGGCAACATCAAAGGCTACACCCGCACCATGACCACGGCCATGGCCCTGGAATACGACAAAGGCGAATTCACTCTGGCCGTGGCTCTGGGAATCGTTTTACTGTCGGTCAGTTTTGTTCTGAACGGGGCCTTGAGCTTTTTTCAGGGGAGAATCGAGAGATGAGCGGCGATTTATATTCCCTGAAAAACATAACCCGCGTTTTCGGCCGGCGCGAGGTCTTGTCCATCGACTCGCTGGCCATGGAGCCGGAGCGCATTTACGGGCTCCTGGGCCCCAACGGCAGCGGCAAGACCACCCTGTTGAAAATCCAGGCCTTTCTCGATGAGCCGACGACCGGTGCCGTCAGTTTCGCCGGCCGGGAGGTCGCTCGCCGGGACATGGCCCCGCTCCGGTCCCAAGTGGTTTGGTCGCCGCAATTTCCGGTCATGTTCACGGGGTCTCTGCGGTATAACATCGAATACCCCATGCGGATACGGGGCCTGGAGGCCGCCGCCCGCCGCCGCCGCTCCATGGCCCTGCTTGAAAGAGTGGGGTTGGCCGATTTGGCCGAAGCCCCGGCCCACCGCCTGTCGGGCGGCGAGGCCCAGCGGGCCAGCCTGGCCCGGGCCTTGGCGGCCGGAGCGAAGGTGCTTCTTCTGGACGAGCCCACCGCCAACGTGGACGTGGCTTCCCGGCAAGGATTGATCGATCTGATCGGGAAATTGTGGCGCGACCAAAAGTTGTCGATAGTGATCACCACCCACGACCATGGGCTGGAGGCCGAGCTGTGCCAAAAACGCCTTCACCTGCGTGACGGAAAGCTGGTGGCCGTGGACGAGGCCGTCATCCACCAGGCCGCCCTGTCGCGCCAAGGCGGCCGCGTATTGGTGGAGATGCCGAAAGAGGCCGGCGCCTTCAGCGGCGCCTTGATCATCAAGGAATTGGCCGAGCATAATTCATCGATCCTGATCAAGCTCGTTTCCGAAGACCGCCGCGTCCTTACCGTGAGGGTCAGCGGCGAGCCGGATTTTTCCACCGCCCGTCAACTGACCCTCGATGAGCCGCTCTTTCAAAACGGCTCTACGACGGCCCGCCCCTGAACCGGCAGCTTCTCCGTCCGCTGTCCTTAAATTCAGCGGAAGAGGTCAATCTCATTAAATGAAAAGCGCCCGGATGTTTTGGCGTTTTGCTTTATTCGCGGGTGACGTATAAATCGCAAAACGCTCCAGTGCCCCGTAACTTCTTAAGTTACGGGGCACTGGACCCGCGTTTTTCCTCACTGAAAACTAAATATTGTAAAATAAATCGTCAAGATATACAATCACTCTAAATTTTTCCCAGAGCGCGGAGGGCTCCCATGTTTCAGAATCTTCAGCAGGCGAATGTTTTTTGCAGTGAAAACGGAATCAAAATGGTCGACTTCATGATGATCGACCTCAACGGCCGTTGGCGGCACCTCACCATACCCGTGGACCGGCTCACGGACCACACCTTCAAATACGGCATCGGTTTCGACGGCTCGAATTACGGCTTCGCCCCGGTGGAAAAAAGCGACATGGTGTTCATCCCCGACCTGGCCAGCGCGTATGTGGACCACTTTGCCGAGATCCCCACCCTGGCCATGATCGGCGACGTATACGTCATCGATCTGCCTGAAAACCGCCGCTTTGACCAGGATCCGCGCAACGTGGCCCGCCACGCGCAGGAGTACATGAAAAAAACGGGTATTGCCGATGAGATGCGCATCGGCCCCGAGTTCGAATTCCACGTGTTCGACCACGTCAGCTATTCGGTCACCCCCAGCGGGGCCAAATTCCGCGTCGACACCAAACAGGCCGAGTGGAACACAGGCGCCGAGGGGCACAACCTCGGCTACAAGATGGCCAAAAAGGGCGGCTACCACATGGCCCCGCCCATGGACACCTTGAGCGGCTTCCGGTCCCGGGTGACGCTCTTGATGGAGAAGCAGGGCATCGCGGTCAAATATCATCATCACGAAGTGGGCGGCCCCGGCCAGTTGGAAATCGAGGTGGAATTCGGCTCCATGCTGGAGATGGCCGACAAGACCATGATGACCAAATATTTGCTGAAAAACGCCGCCGTGGCCGAAGGCAAGACCGTGACCTTCATGCCCAAGCCGATCTACGGGGAGGCGGGCAACGGCATGCACGTCCACATGCACCTCTTCAAAGACGGCCAGCCGCTTTTCCATGACCCCAACGGCTATTCGCAGCTCAGCGAGACCGCCCTCCATTTTATCGGCGGGCTGTTGAGCCACGCCAGGGCCCTGTGCGCCTTCACCAACCCGAGCACCAATTCCTACAAGCGCCTGGTGCCCGGCTTCGAGGCTCCCGTGACCATCGGCTATGCCACCTCCAACCGCAGCAGCGTCATTCGCATCCCCGCCTACGCCAAGGATCCCCGCGACAAGCGGTTCGAACTGCGGTCGCCTGACGGCACCTGCAATCCGTACTATGCCTACGCGGCCATTCTCATGGCCGGGCTGGACGGCATCCGGAAGAAAATCGACCCCGAAAAGGAAGGTTTTGGCCCCTACGATTTCAATCTTTATAACCTGCCGGCGGAGGATCAGAAAAAGATCAGGCAACTGCCCCGCTCCCTCGACGAGGCCCTGGACGCGCTGGTGGCCGACCAGGCGTTCCTCACCGCCGGCGGCGTTTTTCCCCAGCGGCTGATCGATATCTGGATCGAAAACAAGCGCGCCGACGCGAAACGGTATAACCAGCTCCCCCAGCCGGTGGAGTATGAGATGTATTACGATCTGTAAGGGTGACCATACGTCGGCTCCGGACTTCCGGCCGGGGCCGACGGACGCATACCTTGGATCCATCTGAAAACC
>JAVBTP010000071.1:0-2848 GCA_031556115.1 Candidatus Adiutricaceae bacterium | reverse complement strand
GGATACGCCATTGAATACGATTATGTCGACCCCCGGGACCTGACCCCGGCTCTGGAATCGCTGAAGCTGGGGAATTTGTTTCTGGCCGGCCAGATCAACGGCACCAGCGGCTATGAAGAGGCCGCCGCCCAGGGGCTCCTGGCCGGGGCCAACGCGGCCCTGGCCGCCGCCGGGCCCGATCGGGTGGTCTTGCCCCGCTCCCTGGCCCTGACCGGGGTGATGGTGGACGATCTCACCGGCCGCGGGGTCACCGAGCCGTACCGCATGTTCACCAGCCGGGCCGAGTGGCGTCTTTTGCTGCGTGAGGACAACGCCGACCTGCGTCTGGGGCCCCTGGCTGAAAAACTGGGGCTGTTGGACGCTGAACGCGCCGCTAAACTGCGCCGCAAAATCGAGGATATGGATACGGGGCGCCGTCTTTTGGAAGACCATCGCCTGACGCCGGCCCAGTGGCGGGCTCTGGGCCGGCCCGAGGGCGAAGTGACTGAGAGGGTCAGCCCGGCCGTGCTGTTGAAGCGTCCCGCCGTTCGGCTCAGTGATTTTTTCCCCCTCTGCCCGGCCTTGGCCGAACTCGGGCGGCCGGCTCTGGAGACGCTGGAGGTGGAGATAAAATTCGCCGGCTATCTGCGCCGTCAGCAGGAGGAGGTGGCCCGCCTGCGGCGGGAGGAGGAAATGCCCATTCCTCAGGATTGGGACTTCATGGCCTTGAGCGGGCTTTCCACCGAGGTGCGGCAGGTGCTGACCCGGCACCGCCCGGCCACGCTGGGTCAGGCCGGCCGCCTGCCGGGCCTGACGCCGGCCGCGTTGACGGTGCTGGCGGTGTATTTGAAAGCGGCCGCCCGATGACGGGACGGGATGCGAAATGAATATGGCATGAAGCGGACCGCGTTGGCGGTGCCGGCGTTTACTTGGAAGCGGCTTCCCGGTGATGGAAGCGGCTTTTACGTCGCCAAAAGGCCGGCGGTGTTTGGTGAAACATGTCCGCCAGATCCGGCGATAAAAAAAGCCCCCAAGTCTGGCTTGGGGGCCATGGGCGCGCGGCTTTCGGAGTCGGCTTAAAAATCGAATTCGTCGTCCATGCTGAAATCGTCTTTGGCGGATTTCGCGGGGAGAGCCTTGGCCTTATGGGCGGATGGCTCTTTCTTGGCTTTGGGGGATTCGGCCCGAGCCGGGGCGCGGACGATCCTGGATCGGGGAGCGGGCGCGGCCGTGCCCTGGTGGGCGCCGCCATGCACCAGGTCTCTGAGGTTTTCCACCGCCTCCAGGAGGGTCCCGGCCTGGAGGGACAATTGGCCGGCCGCGCTGGCCGACTCTTCGGCCGAGGCCGCGTTGGACTGGGTGACCTTGTCCATTTCCCCCATGGCCGTGGTGATCTGGGAAATGCCTTGGGACTGTTCCGTGGAAGCCGCCGCGACCTCGGCCAGAAGTTCGACCATCTTGCCGGAGTGGGATTCCACGATGTGGAAGTTGTCGGCCGTGGTGTTGACCATTTCCGAGCCGGAGCTGATGTTGCTGATCGTCGAGGCGATAAGGTCGGCCGTGTTCTTGGCCGCGTCGGCCGAACGGATGGCCAGGTTGCGGACTTCGTCGGCCACCACCGCGAAACCGGCCCCGGCTTCACCCGCCCGGGCCGCCGCCACCGCCGCGTTCAAGGCCAAGAGGTTGGTCTGAAAGGCGATCTCGTCGATGGTCTTGATGATTTTGCCGATCTCGTGACCGGAGACGGAGATCTCCCCCATGGCCTTGATGACGCTGGTCATGGACATGTTGGCCTTCCGCACCGCGTCGCCGGCTTGAGCCATGAGGGCGTTGGCCTCCACGGCGTTGTCGGCGTTACGCATGGTCATGGAGGACAGTTCTTCCAGGGCCGCGCTGGTCTCCTCCAGAGAGGCCGCGTTCTCGGTGGCCCCTTCGGCCAGGGCGTTGGAAGCGTGGGAGAGCTGCCCGGAGGCGCTGTCCACCTCCTGGGCCCCTTCCGAGAGCATTCCGATCAAATGGTTGACCGGCCTGGTGATGCTTCTGGTGATGATGAGGCCCATGGCCATGCTGACGACCAGAGCCACGGCCAGGCCGATGACCAGGGAGGTCAGGACGGTGCCGATGGCCGCGGCGGCGTGTTTCAGCACCTCGGTGGACTGGGTGTCGGCGGCCGTGCTGAGCTCCATGGCGTTCTTCAAGGCCGTATCTCGAATTTTCGCCCGTTCGATGGTGCCCGTGATGTTTTTGGCGCCGGCGTCGCTGATGCCGCGGATGGCCGCCTGGCAATCGGTGATAAGCGTTATGGCCTGGCCGCACAATTGCCTGTCTTCCTCGGTATGGCTGTCGTCGAGCAGCCATTGGGCGCTTTTCAGCATCTCTTCGCCCAGTTTGATGGCATTGTCAAAATAGGTGGTGTCTCGGTAATAAAGACCGCGAAGGACGTTGATCTGCACGTCGCCGCTCAAATCCCGAATGTGGCTGACCGCGGCGACGCGTTCGATTCGCCTCTGAACCACCTGCGGATCATTGGCCGCGTATTCTTTGAGCTGTTTTTGTTTCTGGCCTTCCCGCAGTTTTTCAATAAAGCTGACCAGTTCGGCTTGGGCTTCCCGGATCTTGATCTGGGCCGTTTTGATGTTGTCCAGCATGCCGGGCAGGGTGGCGGCGCTGGCGTTGAACGAGGTGTAGCCCTGGTCCAGGGCGGTGATGGCGTCATTGATGGCCGGCAGTTTTTTTATGGTTTCGGTTCTTTGTTTGTCGCGCAGAGCCGCCATTTGCCGTTGAATGTATTCGGCCGTGTGTTCGGCGTTTTTGCGGGCGTCGGGGGTTGAGGAACAATTGGAATTGAGGGTGAACAGCGCCGGTAGGG
>JAVBTP010000011.1:0-10400 GCA_031556115.1 Candidatus Adiutricaceae bacterium | reverse complement strand
CTGACCGTCTTTTTCGACCGCTGGATCATCGACGGGGTGGTGGACAACACCGCCTACGGCGTGCGCGGAGTCGGCCGCCTGGGCGCGGCCATGCAGAACGGGCGCTTGCAGGTCTACCTGGGGATGATGGTGACCTTCATCGTCATCATCATGGCCCTGGTCCTGTATTGCCGCTGAAGGGGGCTCCGTGTTTCGCCGCTCATTGATCGTCAAAGGGCCGGCGGCATTGGGGAAGCCACTGAAAAACTGGAAAACTCGTCACAGAATTGGATATGCCGATGCCCGCTGAAACCTCTTCATACCCGGTGTTGACCGTCCTGACTTTCTGGCCGGTGGTGGCCGCCTTCCTCCTGGCGATGGTCAAGGGCGACGAAAACGTCCGCCGCTTCACCCTGATGGCCTCGGTCATGGAAGTGGCCATGGCCTGGCCCCTGGTGGGTTTTCAAAAGATCGCCGGGTTCCAGTTCGTGGAACTCCACACCTGGGTGGAGGCCTGGGGGCTGCAATACTACATGGGCGTGGACGGCATCAGCATCATGATGATCTGGCTGTCCATCCTGACGCTGCCGGTCTGCGTCCTGTGCTCCTGGACCTATATCGGCCGGCGGATCAAGGAATTCCACGTCTGTCTACTGCTGATGACCACGGCCTGCGTGGGGGTTTTCAGCGCCCTCGACCTGGTGCTCTTCTATGTCTTCTGGGAAGCGTTGCTCATTCCCATGTACCTGATGATCGCCGTCTGGGGTTCCGACGACCGGCGGTACGCCTCGCTGAAATTTTTCCTCTACACTCTGGCCGGCTCCACGCTCCTGCTGGTGGCCATCGCCGCCCTGCGCATCGAAGGCGGCACCTTTTCCATCCCCGACCTGATGGACCGCGACTTCACCTTCCGCTTCCAGTTCTGGGTGTTTTTGGCCATGGGCATCGCCTTTGCCATCAAGGTGCCCATGTTCCCCTTCCACACCTGGCTCCCGGCCGCCCACGTGCAGGCGCCGTCGGCGGGCAGCGTCATCCTGGCGGCGGTGCTCCTGAAAATGGGCACCTACGGTTTTCTGCGGTTCTCCTTGCCCATCACGCCGGAGGCCAGCCTCTATTTCGCCCCGATGATGATCGTCCTGTCGCTGGCGGCCATCATCTACGGCGGAGCCATCGCCCTGGGCCAGGCGGACATCAAAAAGCTGGTGGCCTATTCCTCGGTGGCCCACATGGGCTTCGTCACCCTGGGTATCTTTCTCTTCAGCGTCCGGGGCCTGGAGGGGGCCATCGTCCAGATGCTGAACCACGGCATCATCACCGGGGCCCTCTTCATGCTCATCGGCACCATCTATGAGCGCAGCCACAGCCGGGAGATCAACAAGAACCTGGGGTTGGGCAAATACCTGCCGGCCTTCATGTTCTTCTGGGGCCTCTTCGGCCTGGCCTCCTTCGGCTTCCCGGGCACCAACGGCTTTGTGGGCGAGTTTCTGGTCATCGCCGCCGCCCTGGGCCAGACCACCCCGATCGGCGGGGTCAACGTGCCCCTGATCGGCCTGTTGACCATCCCCGGGGCCATGCTGGCCGCCGCCTACGTCCTGAAGGTCACCCTGAAGCTGGCCTGGGGCCGGCCCAGTTCCGCCGCCGACAAAGGCTGGAAAGATCTCAGCAAGCGCGAGTGGGCCTATCTGGTCCTGCCGGCCGTGTTTGTCATCTACCTCGGCCTGGCCCCCATGGGGTTGCTGAACACCATCGATCCTTCCATCCAGAATCTGGTCGACGAATTCCACCAGTCCAACGCCCGCTCGGCCCAGGCTGACCGGCCGCTGGCGGAAGCCCAGGCTCTTTCCTCCGACCACCGATCGGCTCCGGTTCATTTTTCAAGCCCGGACGAAATCCGGGGCGATTTGGCCGCCCGGCTGAATGTCTCGCGGGAGTTCACGCTATGACCACCACGGACCTGAACTTCAACTTTTGGTTATTGCTGCCGGAATTGGGCCTGTTCCTGATGGCGCTGTTCCTGTTCGGGGCCGCCATCCGCGGCGCGGGCCGGCGCGAGGGAGTGTCCAGAGCGGTTTTGGGGGTTTTGCCGATCCTCACCGTGGGCCTCGTGGCCCTGGCCGCGCTCGGCCTCCCCGGCCGGGGGATCATGTTCTGGGGCAGCTACCAGATCGACACCCTGTCCCAGTTCTTCAAGCTCCTGGTGGCCCTGGGCTTCTGCGTGGCGGTCATCAACGCCCGGCGCCAGCCCACGCTGGATGAAGGGCAGCGGCTGGATTATTTCCTCTTTCTGACCTTTTCCGCCTGGGGCCTGACCATGATGGCCTCGGCCGTGGAACTGGTCACGGTCTACCTGGCCATGGAACTGGCCTCCTACAGCCTGTATATCCTCATCCCCCTCCGGGCCAGGACCAAAGCTTCGGCCGAAGCGGGCATCAAGTATATCCTCTTCGGCGCGGCGGCCACGGCCCTGGCTCTTTACGGCCTCTCCTGGATCATGGCCAGCCAGCATACCACCTATATCGCCGATCTGGCCCGGCTGGATTGGTCCTTCAGTTCCAACCCGTTGGCCGCCCTGGGCTTGTCACTGTTCCTGGCGGGCCTCTTTTACAAATTGGCCCTCTTCCCTTTCCACTTCTGGTGCCCGGACGTCTATCAGGGCGCTTCGAACGAAACCGCCGCCTATGTGGCCACCCTGCCGAAGCTGGGGGCCGCGGTGGTGCTGGTGCGGCTGGGCGCGCTGATCAGCCCCGGGGGCGACCTGGCCAACCTGGTGGCCGTGCTGGCGGCCGTGTCCATGACCTTTGGCAATCTCTGCGCCCTGGCGCAGAAAGACCTGAAGCGGATGCTCGGGTTTTCCTCGGTGGCCCACGCCGGCTACCTTCTGGTGGGCCTGGTGCCCGGCACCCCCGAGGGCCTGGCCGCCGCCTCCTTTTACGCGGTGGCCTATCTGGCCATGAACCTGCTCTGTTTCTGGGTCATCAGCCGGGTGGCCCCGGACGGCCGCAACCTGACCTACCGCGACCTCAACGGCCTTTCCAGGCGGTCCCCATGGCTGGCCCTGTCTCTGGCCGCGGCCGCCTTCTCGCTGGTGGGGCTGCCGCCCACCGTGGGCTTCATCGGCAAGCTCTGGCTGGTCACCGGCGCCTGGGGCCACGGCTACAACTGGCTGGTGATCATCCTCTGCGTCAACACCGCCATTGCCATCTTCTACTACCTCTCCCTGATGCGTCACGCCTATACCGAAGGCGAGGACGACCCCCTGCGGGGCGCGGCTCCGGACACGGGGCCCGGAAGCGCCCTGGGGGCCCTGGCCCTGGCTCTGGTGGTGGTGGTTCTGGGCGTGGTGCCGGCCCCGGTCTTCAACGTGGCCCTGGAAGCCGGGCAGGCTTTGCTCCGCTGATCTTCAGAGACGGAATACTTTTCTCCCCACCCGCAAGCGGCCCCATCAGGGCCGCTTGCGGGTGGTTCCGGCTATCAGGCTGATTAGCACGCTCCCGCCCTGGGGCCGAGTCGCCACAAGTTGTACAAAATCCCCGCCTTGGGCTATATTATTAACCCGGCAGTCGGCGAAGTCGGTTCTCGGCGGCGGAAGTCCAGTGATTTCGGGCTTTGGCGAAATCACGGGTATGACTTATTTGGTGGCCGGAGTAATAATAAAAAGATATGTCCACGGGAGGGGCTAAGGTGGCTGAGTTTTTCGACCTGATCATTACGTACCTGATGGCCTTCATCGACTTTCTGCTCCATATCGACGTCCACCTGACGGAAATAGTCTCCGCTTACGGCTGGCAGACATATCTCATTTTATTCGTTATTATTTTTTGGGAAACCGGGGTGGTCATCTGGCCCTTTCTGCCGGGCGATTCCCTCCTGTTCGCGGCCGGGTCCATCGCCGCCCTGCCTTCGGCGCCTCTTGATCCCATAGGGCTTTTTTTCCTCCTTTCCACCGCCGCCATTCTGGGCGACACCTGCAACTATTGGATAGGCCACTTCATCGGCCCTCGGGCCTTTAAAGCCGACGGCCGGTTTTTAAAGAAAAAACATCTGGACCAGACCCAGGCCTTTTATGAAAAATACGGCGCCCGGACCATCATCATCGCCCGCTTCGTGCCGGTGGTGCGCACCTTTGCCCCCTTTGTGGCCGGCATCGGCACCATGCACTACCGCCGCTTCATCCTCTATAACGTGATCGGCGGGGTGCTGTGGAATGCCCTGTTCATCGGCGCCGGATATTTTTTCGGCAACCTGGGCGTGGTCAAAAATAATTTTTCCCTGGTCATCCTGGCCATCATCATTCTCTCGTGCCTGCCGATGGCGGTCGAGTTCCTCAAAGCCAGACGGTCCCGGCCCTGAATCCTGACAGCGGAGGTGAATCATGTTTCTTCGCGGATTGCTGATAGTCCCGTTGCTCCTGTTGTCAGCCGGCCCGGCCCTGGCCCAGCCCTCAATGCCGTCGCTGCCCGACCTGACCGGCCCCCAAAAAAAAATCCTCCTGCTCATCGCCCGTGAAGCGGTGGATTCCATTCTGGATAACCGGGTCTCGCGGGAGCCCACGGTGGAGCCCCGCCTGATGGAGCGGCAACCCATGGTGATCTCCATTTATGTGGATGGTACGCTGCGGGCCCGGGCCTGGCGGCTGCGCGAGGCCCGGCCCCTGTATCGGGAGGCCCGCGACCTGACCTATCAGGCTTTGGATACGCCCCAGTTCAGCGACCGGGACCTGAGCATGGATGAGTTGGCCCGGGCCGAGGTGGGGCTGGCCATTTTATCCCATTATGGACAGGTCCAGGATGAAACCGAAGTGGCGCCCCACTCGGGAGTCATCATTTATAACGGCTTTACCGAATGGCTGGCCCTGCCTGGGGACATCCCTTCGGACCAGGCCGCGGATCTCCTCACCTATGCCTGTGAGCAGGCCGGCCTGCGGCCCAAAGTCTGGCTGCTGCCGCAGACCACCATCTATGCCGCCAAGGTGGAGGCCATGCGGGAATCCACGCCCGGCGGGTGGTGATTTTCGCCGCGGGATCGCGCCTTTTTCTTTTGATGGCCGCCGCCGCATTCAGCTTCAGAAAATGGATGAGCCCGGGGAGGGGTTATTGCGCCGGCCAATAAACATATTCAATCCGTGATTTCGGGCTCCGGCGAATTCACGGGTTCCGGTCCGGCCTGATACGTTCGGTAAATCAGCTTTAGGCAAAAGTCGCCATTTGCATGCCTTTTCTATATTATGTCGCAATAATCCGGACCCTTCAAGAAATTGAAAAAGCCGGTAAAGTCCCGATCGCTCAAGGGGGGCCGCCAAGGGGGCCGTCATTGACAGGGAAAGGAAATTGAATTATTATAAACAAATTGGCGGTGTACAGACTGAACCGGACCAAATTTCGGATTTTTCGCGCGAAAAGGGGAAAATATGCGCCTGGTGACCCGCTCCGATTTCGATGGCCTGGCTTGCGGCGCCCTGCTGAAAGAGGCCGGCCTCATCGACAGCTTTCAATTCGCCCACCCCAAGGATCTGCAGGCCGGACTGGTGGAAGTCACCAGCAACGACATTTTGGCCAACGTCCCGTATGTGCCCGGCTGCGGCATGTGGTTTGACCACCACACCAGCGAGGGTGAGCGGCTGGGGGCCATCTCCTACCGGGGCATGTCGCGGGTGGCCCCGTCCTGCGCCCGGGTCATTTATGATTTTCTGGGGGGCCCCTCCCGTTTCCCCCCCCACTGGAATCCGATGATGGAAGCCGTGGACAAGGTGGACAGCGCCAATCTGACCCGCGAGGAAATCGAATCGCCCACCGGCTGGGTGCTCATCGGCTATATCATGGATCCCCGCACCGGGCTGGGCCGCTTTCGCCAGTTCCGCATTTCCAACTATCAGTTGATGATGGAAATGGTCGAATATTGCCGCACCATGACCGCGGACGACATACTGCGTCAGCCCGACGTCAAGGAGCGGGCGGCCCTCTATTTCGAGCAGGACGCCCTCTTCCGCGACATGCTGAGGCGTTGCAGCCGCCTGGTGGGGGAGGTGCTCATCATCGACTTTCGGCAAGAGGAAAACATCTATGCCGGCAACCGTTTTCTGGTCTACACCCTTTTTCCGGAGTGTAAAGTCAGCATCCACGTCACCTGGGGCAAGGAACGCCAGAACGTGGCCCTGGCCATGGGCAACAGTATTCTGAACCGCACCAGCCGGGCCAACCTCGGGTCCATCGCCCTCCACTTCGGCGGCGGCGGGCACGACAGCGTGGCCACCTGCCAGGTGGCTCCCGTCGAAGTCAACGGCGTTCTGGATGCGATCGTCAAATATATCCACGAAGCCAACGCGGCCGGTTGAAAATCCTCGGCTTTCGGGTCGCCGGGCACCGCTGTCAGGCCGCCGCTCACCTCGGCGGCCTTGTTTTTGGAATAAGGCGTGGTTACCTTCACTTCTGAGCATCGGACCGCCGCGTCATGAGCCGTATAGGAGCAACCTGTGAGAGTTGACGATTATAAAAACGCCTGCCGCCTGGCCGCTGAGGAACTGGCCGCCAAGAATCCGGAAGCCGTGGCCGCCGCCTCCGGGGCCGCTCTTTTGTCCGCGCCGCCAGGCTTCCAACTGGACTTCTTCGGCCGGCCGGCGGTGGTGACCGCTCCGGAAATGGCCGTGACCTGGCGGGACCAGAAGTCCGGTGAGGAATTCAGCCTCACCGACGCGGTCCTGGTCCTCCATTACCTCAACGGCGCCAAGGGCCTGCCCCCCACCGGCGACATGGTCTCCTATCGCCAGATCCCCGGCGGGGAGTTTTATATCAAGGCCTTCAACAGCCGGGCCGAAATTCCCCTGGCCAAGGTCTTTGGCCGGACCCCCGGCCTGTTGACCCGGGCCGTCACCGCCCTGGGGGGTGAACTCATGGCCGGTCACGGAGACGAAGCCGGCCGTTTTCGGGTTTTGCCCCATCTGGACATCATCGTCCAGATCCACCTCGCGGACGAGGAATTCGCCAGCGAGGGCAAAGTGCTCTTCGACCGGGTCATCGGTTCGTACCTTTCCAATGAGGATATCTCCTGGCTGGGTTCCGCCCTGGTTTATCGCCTGATGGGCGCGGCCCGGACTCTGCCGCCGCTCTGAGTCCACCCTTGGAGGATCCCCCGCGGACGGCCCACATGGTTTCGCGTTTGGCCGGATTGGCGGGGGCGACACGACGGGTGATTCGCCGAAATATATATAATGCGGAGGATTTTATGAAAATAGCCGTATCAGGCAAAGGCGGAGTGGGCAAGACCACTTTTTCGGCCACCCTGGCCCATCTGTTCAAGGAAAGCGGAAAAAAGGTTCTGGCCGTCGACGCCGATCCGGACGCCAACCTGGCCGCCGCCCTGGGGTATCCGGACTTGAAAAACGTGACCCCCATTTCGGAAATGACCGAACTGGTGGCCGAACGCACCGGCTCCAAACCCGGCACCTACGGCTCGATGTTCACCATCAACCCCAAGGTCGACGACCTGCCGGACACCCTGGCCAAGGAAGTGGACGGCATCAAGTTCATGACCCTGGGCGGAGTCAAGAAGGGGGGCGGGGGATGCATCTGCCCTGAAAGCACCATGCTCAAGAATATCATCATGCATCTGGTCCTGGCCCGTGATGAGGTGGTCATCATGGATATGGAAGCCGGGCTGGAGCATCTGGGCCGGGCCACCTCCTCGGGGGTGGACCACCTGATCGTGGTGGTGGAGCCGGGGCAGCGGTCCATTGAAACAGCCCACGTGGTGCGCAAGCTGGCCAAAGATCTGAACCTCAAACGGGTCTCGGTGGTCGGCAACAAGGTCCGTAATCAGGGCGACCGCGATTTCATCACCCAGGAATTATCCGATCTGGAAATTCTGGGCTTCATTCCCTTTGCCGACTCCATCATCGAATCCGACCGCCGGGGGGTCAGCGTATACAAGAACTCCCCGGAGGCCGCGGCGGCGGTCAAGGACATCTTCGCCAAGATCGATGTCTGAAAACTGGCCGGGGTACCCCCAACCGGGTTGATTCCAAGGCGGCTCCGCTGAAAAACCAAGCCCGGCCCCGCGCAAACAGCGCGGGGCCGGGCTTTTTTATGGGCGCGCCCCAAACGGGCCGGTCCCCTGACCGGTTTCGTCCCGGAGCTTGAATGAAAGAATCACGCCACAACGGCCATCCCGAACCCGGCCGGGCCCGGTCATCGCTGAAAATTGCGTTTAAGCGTGGGCGTGTTTCTCCCAAAAGTCCGGCCGCCTTCGGCGTCCCCGCCGGCCGGTTCGGCCAAAATACCCCCAAAGATAATATCCTTGATCGTGTCGAAATAGTGGGCCGCCATCCAGTCGGCCGGCTCCGGCTCCAAAATGCGGAGGGCGGCCGGCCCGTTCAGGAGAAGGCTCACGGCCAGGACCGCCGCCTCGGGGCGAAGCGCGGATTTGAACAAGCCCTGGCGCTGGCCGCCCCGAATCAATTCCAACAGCCGGCCGCCGAGCCCCTCTTCGTAGTCCCTGGCCAATTGCTGAAATTCCGGACCGGGGCCGCCGCTTTCCCGGGCCACCAATCTGGAGAAATACGGGTTTTGACCGTGCCAGACGCAGAACGCCTCGCAAAGCGCGGCCAATTCCTCGGGGGGATTCAACTTCTGGGCGGCCACCTCGGTGAAGACCTTGGCGCACGCTTCAAACTGGCGGCGCAGAACCTCTTGGTACAGGCCTGTTTTCCCCCCGAAATAATAAGAGATTATGGAAAAATTGACGGACAGCTCGGAACAGATGTCACGCACCGAAACCCCGTCATAACCGCGACATGCAAATAACTTTGTGGCAATGGCAATTATTTCATTGGCTCTAGGGCTTGTTTCTTGGGGCATAAACGTTCTCCCGGGGTAAAAAATCAAACGTTTGCTTATACATGTGCCACATTTTTTATGTTCTCATAAAATTTAGAAGTTGTCAATTCTTTTTGACTTCTTAATTCTGGTACTCCCCGTAAATTTGAGACGATAAAAAATCGGCTCATTAATAATGTAACAAAACGGCACAAATATTTGCTTGATACCGTCTTGGCCGCAAAAATACCAATAAAACTATTTTTTAGTTTATCTTAAAATGTAAAGACTCTCTAAAAATCGACCTCATGAAATTTAGGAAGAGGCCTTAAAGCCCAAATGGTCGCGCAGAAGCTGGGGCACGCTCGCCACCGGAAAGAGCTCCAGCCCCTGGCCGGCGTTTTTTCTGATCTCCCCCGGCGGCACCACCGCCCGGGTGAAACCCAGCTTGCGCGCCTCCCGGAGGCGGGGTTCGAGGTGGGACACGGATCGTATCTCGCCGGCCAGCCCCACCTCGCCGATGAAGACGGTGGAATCCGGGGCCGGGCGGTCGATATAGCTGCCGGCCATGGCCGCGACCAGGCCCAGGTCGGCGGCCGGCTCGGTGATGCGGGCGCCGCCGGTGATGTTGACAAAGATGTCGCGGTCAAAAAGTTTCAGGCGGGCCTTCTTTTCCAGAACGGCGGCCAGGAGGCCCACCCGGGCGCCGTCCACGCCCAGGGCCTGGCGGCGGGGCATGGCCAGGGGGCTGGCCGAAACCAGAGCCTGGATTTCCATCAACAGCGGCCTCTGGCCCTCCATCACCGGGGCCACCACCGACCCGCTGGCGGAAACGGGCCGCTCGGAGAGAAACAGAGCCGAAGGGTTGGCCACCTGCCCCAACCCTTGGGCGGTCATTTCAAACACCCCGATCTCGTTGACCGAGCCGAACCGGTTTTTAAAGGCCCGTAAAAGCCGCAGGGCCCGTTCCCGGTCGCCCTCAAAATACAGGACCGTGTCCACCAGGTGCTCCAGAAGTTTCGGGCCGGCGATGGCCCCGTCTTTGGTGATGTGCCCCACCAGCCACAGGGGCAGCCCCAGACTTTTGGCCAGGCCGCCCAGACGGGCGGCGCTTTCCCGAATCTGGGCCGGGCTTCCGGCCAGGCCGGCCAGGTCACCGGTGGCGAGCGTCTGCACGGAATCCACGGCGCAGGCGTCCCAACCGCCGGTATTGAGGGTGTCGGCAATGATCTCCACCCGGGTTTCGGCCAGAACCCACAGGCGCTCCAGATCCAGCCCCAGCCGTTCGGCCCGGAGGCGCACCTGGGCCGCGCTTTCTTCCCCGGTGACGTATAAAAGACGCCGGCCGCCCCGGGCCAGGCCGGCCGCGGCCTGCAACAACAGGGTGGACTTGCCCACCCCCGGCTCCCCGGACAAAAGGGTCACCGCGCCCGGAGCCAGCCCGCCGCCCAGCACCCGGTCCAACTCCGCCAGGCCTGTGGACAAGCGGTCCAGATCCACCGCCGCCACCGCCGACAAGGCCAGAGGCCCCGGCCGGGCCGCCGGCCGACCCGCCGCGGCCGGAGCCGACACGAGCTCCTCCGCCAGACTGTCCCAGGCCTGGCATTGCGGGCA
>JAVBTP010000057.1:0-3561 GCA_031556115.1 Candidatus Adiutricaceae bacterium | reverse complement strand
AAAATTATTGCGTAATTTTTGTGATGAGACCCTCGTGACCAACCGGGCCGGGCATATCGGGGGCCGCGCCCGCGGCTTCCGATGCGCCCGGTTTTTATAACGCCTCCGAACGGGAAAAAAACGCCAAAAGTCATGGACGATACCATCCTCAACCAGACGGCCGACTTTGAGTCGGGGCCGGGCATTGACGAGGTTCTGGACGCCATCCCCGTGGGGCTGTTGATCCTGAACCGGCTGGGCCTGGTGTGCGATCTCAACCAGCAGGCGGCCAGCCTTTTGGGGGCTGATCGGGAAATGGTCCTCGGCCGGCCCCTCAACGAGGTTTTGCCCACCGGCTACAAGGACATCATCAAGGCCCTGCGGTCCCCCCGCCAGGTGGCCGGCCTGATCGTGCCCGAACTGTATGACTGCCTGATCCATGTGGTGCCCCTCAAGGGGCCCAGCCGGGGGGCGGCCCTGCCCATTTTCGACAAGCGGCTCTGGAGTTCGCTGGTCATGAATGAAGGCACCCCCGACCCCCTTTCCCCCTATTTGCGCGACATCGTGGCTTCCTCGGCCGACGGCCTTTGCGTGGCCGACGCCAGCGGCCGGCTGCTGGTGGTCAACCAGGCCTCGGCCGACAATTTCGGGGTGCCCCGGTCCAGCCTCGTCGGCCAGCGCGTTGGCAACCTGGTCAATAAAGGCTTCCAGGACGGCTATGTCACCGTGGACGTGCTGAGGGAAAAGCGCAAGATAAGCAAGCTGGTGACGGCTTTTAAGAGCAAAAAACAGTTGCTCCTGACCGGGACGCCCATTCTGGGGCCGGGGGGGCAGGTGCGTCTGGTGGTCATCAACGAGCGGGACATCACCGATTTGGTGGAAACCCAGAGCACGCTGGAAAAAGAGCGCCGGCTCAATGAAAAATTTCAAGAGGAGCTCAACCAATTGAGCCTGGCCGAATTGCGGTCCAGTAAAATCGTGGCCGGCAGTCAGGAGATGCTGAATTTTCTGCGCATCGCCTCCAAGCTCAGCCGCCTGGGCGTCGCCCGGCTGCTGATCACCGGCGAGAGCGGTACGGGCAAGGGGTTGATGGCCAAGTTCATCCACGCCGGTTCCCCCCGGTCCAAGGAGCCTTTCATCGCCATCAACTGCGCGGCCCTTCCCGACCAACTGCTGGAAGCGGAACTGTTCGGCTATGAAAAGGGCGCCTTCACCGGCGCCGATCCCAAAGGCAAACCCGGCCTCTTCGAGTTGGCCTCGGGGGGCACCATCTTTTTGGATGAAGTCGGGGAGATGGCTTTGCCGCTCCAGGCCAAGCTCCTGACCTTCCTCGATGACCAGAGCTTCATGCGCCTGGGCGGCACCAAGGTGAAACACTGTTCCTGCGCCGTGATCGCGGCCACCAATCAGGATCTCCTGGCCCTGGTGACCCGCAAGGCTTTTCGGCGTGACCTGTATTATCGCCTGGGCCATTTCACCCTGCACATTCCCCCTTTGCGGGAGCGGCCGGCCGACATCACCCTTCTGGCCGCCAACCAGCTGGAGGAACTGAACCGGGAATACGGCTACCGGCGGCGCCTCAGCCCCAAGGCCTTGCAGGCCCTTTGCCGTTACAGCTTTCCAGGCAATGTCCGGGAGCTTTTGAACCTCATCCGGCAGGCGGTCATCCTCAGCGAAGAGGACGATCTGGGGCCCTTTCTGGCCGAGGCCTGTTCCGGATCGGGCGAAGCCGCTTTGGCGGCCGGGCGGGGAGCGGCGGCCGCCTCCGGCCTGAGCAAGGCCCCGACGGGTGACGCGGCCGGCAAGGGGGCGGGGGTTTTGGAAAATCTGGAGTTGGAAGGCTTGACGAAAGCTCTGGCCGCCTGCCGCAACACCAGGGAGATGGCCGTCAGTCTGGGCATCAGCCAGGCCAGCGTCTCCCGTAAACTGCGCCAGTATGGTCTGACGCCTCCGGGGTTGAGGAAGCGGGGCCGCTGATGCGGGGAATTTTCCGAGTCGATTTTTGATTCAAATATTGACTCAATATGAATCAATATTTGAATCAAAAATTGACTCAAGTTTTTTGCCCGGCACCCAACACCGGCCGCTCCAGGCTGGCCCCGCCAGGTATCGACAGAGGCTTCTCGAACTAAAAACTTAAGGATTCCCTTTAAATCCCCCGAAAGCCCGGGGCGGGGCGTCCGGAGCCAATCGCTTCATCCCGCCTCGCCGGTCCCGCCCGGGTATCGCTTTGAGGCCGGGCACGTTTCTTGCTCAATTTTAAGCTGAAGAGGGATTTTCAAAGGTACGCACACTATGGCTTCCTGGCCTGTGGAGCGGTGGGCTTGGCGCAGCCAGGCCTCCACCGGCCGGAGCCAGTGGTTTTCAGCCCGCCGGGCTGGAGAAGACACGGTAGGAACCCAGCAAACCCCGCATCGGGGAAAGGAGAGAAAACGAATGACACTGCGTAAACCTAGGGCCGGGCTCTTGGGCAGCGGCGGGTTGAAGGTGGAGATGTTCACTCGGGAAGAGTTGGACGAAATCCATCGCGCAACCCTCCAGGTCATGGAGCACACCGGCATTTTCGTACAGAAGGAAGAGGCCCGCCAGCTCTTCGCCAAGTATGGAGCCATTGTCGACGAAAAAGAAAAATGCGTTAAAATTCCTCCCTTCATGGTTAATGAAGCCATCGCCAGCGCCCCCGAGACCCTGCGTCTGGCCGGCCGTGATCCCAGCCAGGATGTGGTTCTGGATGGCCGGCGGGTGACGTTCACCTGCTTCGGCGAAGGCATCACCATCGACGACCCTTGGACCGGTGAACACCGGCCGACCACCAAGGACGACCTGCGTTACGTCACCCGCATCATCGACTCTCTGAACTGCATCAACGTCGTGGAGCGTCCGGTGGGCAGCCAGGACGTGCCGCCCCAGGTCCAGTCCGTCCACAACTACGAAGCCATGGTCAACAATACGTCGAAACATTGCTTCGTCGGGCCCGGCGACGGCCGCAATCTCCGGACCATGCTGAAAATGGCCGAGGCGTCGGTGGGCGCCGATCGGTATAAAAATGCCGGCAGCGCCCTGTCCTTCATCACCTGTCCGGTGAGCCCCCTGAAACTGGTGGACGACTGCTGCGATATCATCATGACCGGCGCGGAACTGGACGCCTGCGTGTGCGTCCTGTCGATGGCCATGGCCGGCGGCTCCTCGCCGGTGCACCTGACCGGCACCCTGGTCACCCACAACGCCGAGGTGCTGGCCGGCATCGTCCTGTCCCAGTTGGTGAGGAAGGGCGCCAAGGTCATTTACGGCAGTTCCACCACGGCCATGTATCTGAAGATGGCCAGCGCCTGCGTGGGCTCGCCCGAACTGGCCATGATCAACGCGGCCGTGGCCTGTCTGGCCCGCTACTACCTGCTGCCCAGCTGGGTGGCCGGTGGGTAGGGTGACAGCAAAGTTCCCGATGCGCAATCTGGGCACGAAAAGACTCTCACCGGACTGTTGCCGGCGTTGGCAGGTGCCAACATCATTTACGGTCTGGGCATGGAAGAAATGGGAGTCAACTTCAACCTTCAGCAATTGCTCATCGACGCCGACATCGCC
>JAVBTP010000050.1:0-5961 GCA_031556115.1 Candidatus Adiutricaceae bacterium | reverse complement strand
TTCCTCCCAAACCGTCAATTCGGCGTCCACCTGGCCGGGTATCAGGGGTATGATACACGTAAGCCCGTCTTCCGCCGTCTCCAGATCCCATTCGGGACGGGCGGCCAGAAGCCGGGCTCCCAGTTCAAGGCCCGCCGCTTGCGGCAGACGGGCCTGGATGCGCAGATATTCGGTCACCGAATTCTTTCTCGATTATTTGTCGACCAAAGTCACCCAGTGGTACGGGTCGGGCCGGAGACCGTATTGGATGCCGGTGATTTCGTCATAGAGCCGCTGGGTCAGGCCGCCGATGGAGCCGTCGCCCACGACGATATCCTCGCCTTGGTAATGGAGGCGGCCCACGGGGGAAATGACGGCCGCGGTACCGGCGCCAAAAGCCTCTTGCAGGCGGCCGTTTTTACGGGCCTCGATGATCTCGTCGATGCTCAAAGGGCGCTCGGCCACCCGACGGCCCCAATCGCGGCACAGGGTGAGCACCGAGTCGCGGGTGATGCCAGGCAGAACCGTTCCGGCCAGGGGCGAGGTGATCACTTCGTCGTCAATGACGAAGAACATGTTCATGCTGCCCACTTCCTCTATATACTTGTGCTGGCAGGGATCCAGCCACAGAAGCTGGCTGTAGCCCCGCCTGCGGGCCTCTTCGGTGGCGAAGAGACTGGCCGCGTAATTGGCCGCGGCCTTGACCTCGCCCAGGCCCCCCGGAGCGGCCCGGCTCATTTCAGGTTCCACATAGATTTTGATGGGGGCGAAGCCTTCCGGATAATAGGCGCCCACCGGGCCGGTGATGATCATGAACAGATATTCGCGGGCCGGACGCACCCCCAGATGGGGCTCGGTGGCCACGATGAAGGGCCGGATGTACAAAGAGGTTCCCGGACTGCGGGGCACCCAGTCCTGATCCACGACGATCAGTTCCTTCAAGGCGTCCAGGGCCAGGTTCTGGTCAAAGGAGGGGATGCAGAGCTGCCAGGCCGACTTGGCGAAACGGGCGAAATTAGCCTGGGGACGGAAAAGGGCCAATTTTCCGTCCGGACGGCGGTAGCACTTCAAGCCTTCGAAAATGAGCTGGCCGTAATGGAGGCCCATGGCCGCGGGGGACAGGCTGAGCGGGGCGAAGGGCTCGATTCTGGGGTTCCGCCATTGGCCGTCATAGTAGTCCATTTTGAACATATGGTCGGCATGGATGTCGCCGAAGCCCAGCCGGCTTTCATCCGGAGGAAGGAAATGGCGATGGTACGGCGGAAGAATACGTTTGCGCAAAGTTTCCATACGACACTGGTCCTGTGGTTTTGAGTTCTCGAAAAGAAATCAAACGGAGACGGCCGGAGACGGACGCCCGAGTTTTTCCCTCAACCGCACGGCCACCGGCGGCGGCACCATGGCACTGAGATCGACGCCGTAAAAGGCCGCCTCCTTGACGATGGTGGAACTGAGGTGCAGCCAACGGGCGTCGGTCATCATGAAAACGGACTGGATGCCGGGCGCCAACTGTTGATTCACCATGGCCATCTGGAATTCGTATTCAAAATCGCCGGTGGCCCGCAGGCCCCGCAGAATGGCCACCGCCCCTTGCCGGCGGGCGTAATCCACCAAAAGGCCGTCAAAACTATCCACCACCACCCGGTCCGGGTCATATCCGGCCAAGGACTCCCGGAGCATCTCCACCCGCTCTTCGGGGGAAAAGAGGGCGGCCTTGGACGAGTTATAGGCCACCGCCACGATGACCCGGTCAAAGAGGAGCACCCCCCGCTCCACCAGACTCAGGTGCCCCCAAGTGGGGGGGTCGAAGGAGCCCGGACAGACGGCGCAGCGGCTACTCATCGGAGGGTGAAGCCTGGCCTTCCCCGGCTTCCCCGGCCGCCGGTTCCGCCTCATCCTGGCCCGCCGCCGACGCATACCCCAGCCGCTCGGGGTTGACCTGATCGACGTCCACCATTTTGGCCTCGGCCTTGATCATATCCAGAGTCTTGGCCACCTTCAGGCCTTCGCGCAGGTTGTCCATCAGCCCCTGGGACTGGTAATAGCCGCGCAGGACTTCCACCGGCTGGCCATAGTCGGCGCTCATATCCGCCAGTTCCCGTTCGATGTCCTCGTCGGAGATTTCGACCTGGCTTTCCCGGCCGATCTGGTCCAGCACCAGGGCGGCGGTGACGCTTTTGACCGCGTCAGGGCGGAAACGGCGCCGCAAAAGCCCGATATCAATCCCCATCTGCTTGAAATTCAGGCCGTTCTTGCCAAAGTTGGCCCGCATGGTCTCGACCTTGTTGTCCACTTCCCGCTCCACCATGACCGTGGGCACCTCGATATTCACCAGGTCGGCCAGGATCTTGGTCAGCTGGCGGTTGAGGAGGTTGTCGGCCTGATCGGCCTTTTCTTTGGCCAGATCCCGGCGGAGGCGGTCTTTCAGGGCTTCGAGGGTCTCGATCCCCTCAATGCCCAGATCCTTGGCCAATTCGTCGTCCAGATCCGGCAGTTCCCGCCGCCGGATCTCGTGGAGCGTGGTCGCCAGCCTGAGTTCCTTGCCGGCCAGGGTCTTGTTTTCGGCCTCCGCCGGCATATTCACCATGATGTCCCTGGTTTCCCCCGCTTTCAGGCCGATGAGGCCCTCGACAAAACCCGGCACCATCTGGTCCTGGCCCAGTTCGATGTTGTAAGGCCCCTTGCCCATGCCGGTCACTTCTTTATCACCGTCAAAGGTCTGATACGTGAGGTTGGCCAGGTCGCCCATGGCCACGGGCCGGTCCTCCTCCACTTTTTTGATGCTGCCGAGGCTGAAACGCAGTTCCGCCAGCTTCTTGTCCACCATCTCCCCGGTGACCTCACTCCTGGGCCGCTCCAGCTCCAGCCCCCGCCACTGGGGAGATTCGAACTGGGGCTTGAGCTCCACGGAAACCGAAAACTTGAAGGGCCGGCCCTCCGCATAGTCCACGTCTTCCAGCGCGGGCATGCCCACCGGGGCCAGCTTGTGTTCCTCGAGGATGGTCGGCACCGCCTCGGAGACCAGTTCCTCCAACACCTCGCGCTTCAGTTCGTCGGCGTAAATCTTGGCCACCAGGCTACGGGGAGCCTTGCCCGGCCGAAAGCCCTTGAGCCGGGCCTTTTTGGTATAGGCGTCCAGGTGCTTTTTCCGGATGTCCAGGGCCCGTTCCTCGGGGAGTTCCACGGTCAGTTTCCGTTTGATGCTGTTGACTTCTTCGATGGTGACGTTCATGATCCACTCCCGTGTGTCCGCTGGATTATTTTCAGCCCGCTGTCGGCTTTTAATATGACAACCAAAACGCTCTAGTGCGAGAGAGGGGACTCGAACCCCTACGGCATGGCCGCTGGCTCCTAAGGCCAGTGCGTCTACCAATTCCGCCACTCTCGCGAATGGACAATCTTCTATTTATATGAAGTTGGTGGGCAATTGTCAAGGAATATATTCGGCCGGGAGCGCGGCGGAAATGGCTTCCCCAGCCGGTTTCGGCTATGGCCTATCCATATCGTCAAACATTCATTTGATCACGGCCGTCCGGCCCCGCCCCGGGCCGGCCGAAACCCCGCCGAGTGATCCCGGCGGGGTTTCGTTTTTCATGGGCCACAGGGGCGGGGGTTACACGCGCCTGGCGGCGTACGCCTGATGGTCGGGCTGGACGACCTCATAGTCGCCGTCAAACAGCTCCGAGGAAATGACGAAATCGGCCGTGGAGCGGGTGCAGGCCACCACGATGTTGGCGATGGTGGAGAGACGGATGAGGGCTTTGATGTCCACGTCGTGGGGCTGCATGGTCATGGGGTCGGTGAAGAAGATGAGGATATCCAACAACCCCTCGGCGATGAGGGCGCCCAGTTGCTGATCGCCGCCCAGGGGACCGGACTTCAGGCGGGTGAGGTCCACCTCCAGTTCCGGGAACTGTTCGGTAAAAACTTCCCGGATAAGGCGGCCGGTGGTCCCGGTGCAGATCAGGCGGTGGGGGGCGAGGCGGCGGGCGTTGAAAGCCGCCCATTCGGTCATATCTTTCTTGCAGGCATCGTGGGCGATGAGCCCGATGGTCTTGCGTCGGTTCATGGGTGTTTCTCCTGGCCTCCGCTTCTGGTCCGGCCGGGAGGCGTGACCGGGCTCGGCGTTATGGAGCCGGCGGGTCGATACCCCCGAAATCCTTTGGGGCCGCGCCCCAGTATACCCCCAACCCCGCCCGGAGACAAGGCGGCGGCCGGCGACGTCCGAACACAAGCGGCCGGATCGATTTTCGATCCGGCCGCTTGTCGGCGTCGGTCAGGGCCAGGCGCCGCGCCTCGGCGGCCTCGCCCGGGATTAAAAGTCGAAATCGTCGTCATCCATGGGCAGGCTTTTGTGGCTCAGGGCTTTGGCCGGCTTCACTTTGGCATTGGCCATGGGGGCCCGGGGCGCCGCGGGGGCCGCCGGAGCGGGCCGGGACGGCGCGCCGCCGCCACCGTGGACCAGGCTGGTGAGTTCACCCACCGCGTCCAAGAGATTCCCGGCCTGAAAGGACAACTGGTTGGCCGCGCCGGCCGATTCCTCGGCCGTGGCCGCGTTGGACTGGGTGACCTTGTCCATCTCGGTCATGGCCGTGGTGATCTGCCCGATGCCCTGGGACTGCTCCTTGGAGGCTTCGGCCACTTCGCCCAGGAGTTCGGCCACCTTGGCCGAATGGGCTTCCACGGTCTTGAAGTTCGCGGCCGTGGCCGTGACCATATCCGAGCCGGAGTTGATGTTGCTGATCGTCGAGGCGATGAGGTCGGCGGTGTTCTTGGCCGCGTCGGCCGAGCGGATGGCCAGGTTGCGCACCTCGTCGGCCACCACCGCGAAGCCGGCCCCGGCTTCGCCCGCCCGGGCCGCCTCCACGGCCGCGTTCAGGGCCAGAAGGTTGGTCTGAAAGGCGATCTCGTCGATGGTCTTGATGATCTTGCCGATCTCGTTGCCGGATACGGAAATGTCTTCCATGGCCTTGATGACCCCGTCCATGGACCGGTCGGCCTGTTGGACCGCGTCGGTGGCCTGCCGCATCAGGGCGTTGGCCTCCACGGAGTTGTCGGCGTTGCGCTTGGTCATGGAGGACAGTTCCTCCAGGGCCGCGCTGGTCTCTTCCAGAGAGGCCGCGTTTTCGGCGGCCCCCGCGGACAGGGTGTTGGAGGACGTGGACAGTTGGCTGGAGGCCTCATCCACCTTTTGCGCCCCGCCGTGGAGAACCTCGATGAGGCGGTTGACCGGCCTGGTGATGCCCCGGGTCAGCAGAATCGCCAAAGCCAGGCTGGCCACCAGGGCCACGGCCAGGCCGATGATCAGGGCGGTGATGACCCGCTCGACGGCCAGGGCCGACTGGACCGTCGTGGCGGTGGTCAGGGCGCCCATGGCCTCGCCCAGTTCCCGGGCGCTCTTCAGGGTCTGGTCCCGCGACTCCGCCCGCTTCCTGGTGGTTTCCAGGTTGTAGGTCCCGGCCGCCTTCAACTCGTTCACGGCGGCCAGGGTGTCCCCGGTCACCACCCGCATCTGGTCCAGCATTTCAATGTTCGCGGGGATCTTGCTGTCCTTGGCGATTTCCTCGATAACCCCGCCGATGATCTCCAGGTCTTTCACCGCCGTGTCAATGGCGCCCACATCGCGCCTCAGCAGGCCGTCCTGAACGTGAATCATCAGTTCCCCGACGTTGGTCTCCATATCGGCCAGGAGGTTGATCCGGGTGATGCGGCGAATCATGACCGGGGCGTCCTTGCCCTCGCTGATCTCTTTGGCCTGAAGCTCCAACTGGCCCTGGCGGAATCTGCTCAAAACTTCCAGATACCGCGCATAACCGGCCGCCACCAGGGCTTGGGCATCGGCGATCCTTTTCAGGGTGGCCGGCAGGACGGCGTTTATTTCCGTAAAAGCGGCGTAGTTTTTTTCCAGGGCCTGGAGCATGGGGGCCAGATCCGTCCGCTTTTGCAGATCCCGATCGTTCAACAGCTCCCGAAGCTTGCGCA
>JAVBTP010000181.1:0-7502 GCA_031556115.1 Candidatus Adiutricaceae bacterium | reverse complement strand
ATCCGGGTGAACGGCTCGAACAGGGCGGCCTGGTCTTCTGGTTTAATGCCGACGCCCGTATCGGAAACGGCGAACCGCACCACTTCGTTTTCGGCGGCCACTTTCAGGGTCACCGACCCGGCCGGGGTGAACTTGGCGGCGTTGCTGAGGAGGTTGAGTAAAATCTGACGGAGGCGGATATCATCGCCATACAGGCATCGGGGCAGGTCGCCCTCGGCCTCGTATAGGAACACGAGCCCCGCCTTGGTCATCAGGTGTCGGGCCACGGACCGCAGATGCCCCAGAAACTGATGAAAGTCGAAATCCACCGCGATCAGGCTCAGCTTGCCGGATTCGAGTTTGGACAGGTCCAGAATGTCGTTGATGATGGCCAGCAGGGCTTCGGAGGAGACCCGGATGTCGCTGACGTATTTTCGGTCCGACCCGGTCAGGTGGCCGTCATGGAGCAAAATTTCGGAAATGCCCAAAATGGCGTTCATGGGCGTACGTATTTCATGGGACATGCTGGCGAAGAACTGGTTCTTGGCCTGGGCCGCGGCCACGATCCGTTCCTTTTCCAACCGTTCGTCGGCCGCCTTTAAGCTCAATTCGTGGGCCTGGTTGACCTGGGCCAGCATTTTCCACAGGGAGGACTCCAAAATGTCCAGTTCCACCACCCGGCTCCGGCCGTTCCGGCCCGGGCCGCCCTCACGGGAGACGATATTGAGGTCGCCGTGGGCGATTTTGTTAAAATCCCCGGTGAGCCGTTTGATGGGCCGGACGATGTTGCGCGTGGCCACGAAAATGCTGAAGGCCAGCAAGAGGAAACCCAAAAAGCTGGTGGCGACGATCACTTCCATCGACGAGCGGGCGGTGGCGTAGAGCTCTTTGGTGGAGATGCCCAAAAACAGGTGGATGTTCTGCCGCCCGTGGTCCAGGGGGATGGGGTACACGCAGACCAGAGACTCGCCGCCGACCAGGGGCGAATACACCTCGCCGAGAAAAACCTCTTCATCCTGCAAGGTGGCCGCCAACCGTTCCTGGTCGCTGAAGGGGTAATCCAGAAGACCGCGCCCGACCTGTTCCCGATCCTCGGAATACAAAATACGCCCCTGGCTGGAGACCAGCAAAACCTGCCACCGCCCGCCGAACCGGAAGGCCGCCGGGTCGAAAAGATCCTCATATTTGAGGTCCGCCCCCAGGCCGCCGATCACCCGGCCGCCCGAAAAAATAGGATGGTTGATGGCCGCCACCAGGACCGACCCATCCCCCAGGCCGTAATCATAATCACCCACCATGTCCAGATAGACCCGCCCCGACTCCAGAACCCGATGGTACCACGGCGATCGGCCCGGGTCGGCCAGAATCTCGGGGCTGAGATCCCGGGCCTCCGCCAGTTCCCCTTGGTGGCGGACCAGTTCCTCATAATGGCGGACACCGTCGCCGAACACTTCGGGCTCGTAGGCGAACCAGGCGCTGTGGATGGCCGGGTCCGCGGCCAGGATTCGCCTGATGGCGGCCGGGGCCCGGGTACGTTCCTTCGAACCGCGGTAGTCGACGTCGCCGAGGGAGTGGCTCACCAATTCCAAAAGGTTGGCGGTGGCTTCCAATTTTTCCGAAATTTGCCGGGCGGTCTGCCTGGCCAACAGGTTGGTGGCCTCCCGGGCGAAGCTGGTGCCGGTGGTGTAGATGATATTGTTGATGGTGACAATCACCAGAGAAAAGATCAGAATAAGCGGCAACAGCGTGGCCAGCAAAATGCGGACGAAGATGGTGGTTTTCATGAATCCGATCTCCTGTCCCGCTCAGGGCGAACGGTATTATGGATCCGGCGGCTGAATATATTCATTCTCGGGCGGCCGTCAATGAACCGCCTCCATCACGATCACCGCGATAAAGACGGCCGCGATGGCCACCAGCATGGGATGCAGTTCGCGTCCCTTGCCGACGGCGAGTTGGATGACCACGTGGGACAAGACCCCGGCGGCGATGCCGTGGATGAATCCGTAGGTCAGGGGGATGCAGACAATGGTCATGAACGCCGGAAACCCCTCTTCGAAATTGACCCAGTCAATCCGTCCGACCAGAGGGATCATGAACGCGCCGGCCACGATCAGGGCCGGAGCGATGGCCGCGCTGGGAATGACGCTGAAGAAGCCGGACAGCGGCAGGCACAGCAGGAACATCACCCCCACCACCACGGCGGTCAAGCCGGTGCGCCCGCCGGCCACGATGCCGGTGACGGATTCGATATACGTGGTGGCCGTGGTGGTGCCCAGCGCGGCCGCCAGGCTTCCGCCCAGGGAATTGACGATCAGGGTTTTGTCCAGTTTGGATTCCCCGCCGGGGCGGCTGAATTTTTCCATGTCGCCTTGGTCGAAGATTTCCGCGCCCTGAACCTGGCCGACGCCTATGAGCGTGCCGATGGAGTCCATGACGTTGGTCAGCAGCAGAACCAGGACCACGAGAACGGCCAGGAGGGCCTTCTCCGGGGCGGCCGGAAGGGAAAAAAGGCCGGGGTGGCCCCAGAAGGAAAGAAAGACCTCCCCGATCCCGCCGATGGACGTCAGGTCGATAAATTCCATCCCGTACAGATTGGTGACCCCCAAAGGAATGCCGACAAAGGCGGCGGCCACGATGCCCACCGGCAGGGCGACGTAGCTCTCCCCGGTTTTCCGTTCCAGGGCCAAAAGGGCCATCATGATCGCCAGGCCGGTCAGGGCGACGACCTGCGGACCGCCGATGGCCCCGACAAAACCTGGCACCGCCGAGGAATTGCTGATCAGGGCCCCGCCCTGGGCCATCTCATACTGGCCGGCCGGAGTGGTGAACACCAGAAAGCCCGCGTTTTTCAAGCCGATGTAGGCGATAAACAACCCCAGCCCCACCCCGAAAGCCATTTTCAAATGCTGGGGGATGGCGTTGACCAGGGTTTTGCGGAGGCTGGTGATCATAATCAGAAAATGAAAAAGACCGCCGATGAAAGTGATAGCCAGGGCCTCCCGCCAGTGGAACCCCATGACCCCGCAGATGGTGTAGGTGAAAAACGTGTTCAGGCCCATGCCCGGGGCCATGGCCAGGGGAACCCTGGCCACCAGGCCCAGGAGAAAGGAACCCACGGCCGCCGCCAGGGCGGTGGCCGTGAAGACGGCGGCGGCCGGAAGCCCGCTTTCCGACACGATGACCGGATTGACGAACAAGATATAGGACATGGTCAGAAAAGTGGTCAGGCCGCAAACGATCTCCTGGGGAATGGCGGGTGTCGGCCAGTGTGGCCGCCTCGGGTTTTCCATATGGTGTTCTCCCCGGCCGGGGCCGTCGGTGAAGGCGGTCTCCGACGTGTGGTCCGTCAGAGCCGTCTGGGCAGGTGGCGCTCGACCAGCGCCAACAGGTCGTGGGGTTTGACTGGTTTGTGAACGACGCCGGCCGCGCCCAACTCGAAAAGGCCGGCTTCGCCCGCCGCGTCTTCCAGACCGGTCATGAAAATGACCGGCAGATCCTTGATCCGGGGATCGGCCAAAAAAGCTTGAAAAAGCTCCACCCCGCTCATCTCGGGCATCTGGTAATCCAAAATCGCCAGGTCCGGCCGTTCCCGGGCCAGAGCCAGGTATTTCAGGGCCGTCGCCCCCGAGGCAAAAGGCCGGACCGAATAGTCCTTTCTAAGCGCGGCCACCGTCAGATTCAAAAGAATCGGGTCGTCGTCGATGGCCATAATGATCGGTTTTGTGCACGGATCCATACCCGACCCCCCAAATAACTACTTTGTTATACTATCACGGCTTCACCCTCACGGCAACCCGCCGAAAGGGCTGGGCGGGGACTCCCTTTCCGGTGTATAATGGATTCAAAGAGCCCTGTGGCGGCTGAATCCAAAAGTCAAACCCGAGGAGATCACGTATGGACACTATGATTATCGCTTGCGGAACGATCAGGGACGAAATAAACCGGGCCATGGAAATCGCCGGCCGGAAATTTCCGGCCGTCTTTCTCAAGCCCGGCCTGGATGACGAGCCCCAAAAACTGCGCGACGCCATCGAATCGGAAATGAACCAGTTGGCCGAGCCTTCCCTGGTTCTTTTGGGCTACGGTTTTTCCAACGGCGCCCTGGTGGATTTTCCGGCCGGCAAGCACACTCTGGTGGCTCCCCAGGCCGAGGATGTGCTCTGCCTGGTTCTGGGCTCCCAAGCCAGGCGGGACGCCATCATGAAGGCCCAGCCCACCTACCTGATCACGGAGGGCTGGCTGCGCGGCGACAACATTTTCGCCGCCTTTCAGAAGTCGGTGGACAAGTTCGGGCCGGAAAAAGCGGCCCGGCTGCACAAGTCCATGATGAGCCACTATAAGCGGTTCCTGCTGGTGGACACCGGCGTCTATGACCTCAATGCCTATCGCGGCCAGCTCAAGGACCTGGCCGGCGCCCTGGGTCTGGCGGTGGAGGAGGACAAGGGCGACCTGGGCTGGCTGACGCGGCTGGTGAACGGCCCGCCCTGGGGGCCGGACTTGGTCAAGGCCGAGCCCGGCCAGATGTTGACCATCGACCCCCAGGCCGGCTCCCGGGCCTGAGCCCGGTTTTGCGATTTTGTTACCGAGGCGGCCGCCGGGCCCGTTTGAGCGCGGGTTCGACGGCCGCCTCGCTTTCGCCGGCTGGCAGCGGCGGGAAAGGGGCCGGGCGGCATCGCGGCAATCCGGAGCAATACCACCCGGCACCGGCCGCTTTCCGCCGTTTCCACCAGCCCGTCGGGTCCGCCGCCTGAGCAATTTTCAAAGCAGCGTAGTCGGCCTGACGCGGCCTGGCCGTAGCCGGGCGAAAAGGGCGATTTTCGCCCGGCGGCCGGCTGGGTCGGCCCCCCAACCAGTCGCTTCGCTCCGTCATCCCTCTCCGGGGATGACCACTATTTCAATTCCCGGTTACTTTGAGAACTGCCGCCGCCTGGCCACGCTTGTTTTCTCTGGTAACTGCCTCTATAATGGGTTGGCCGTCCCGAAGGTCGACCGTCGGGAGCGTATTTTCGATTCCGCCTTTATTTCCCGTATACCAATCCTATTGACCGGCCCGACGGCGCGGCGGCGGCCGGCCTTAAGAGGTTCAATCACATGCGAGGGTTTAAAATCGGCACCAGGGTCACCCTGGGCTACCTGGCCTTGATTTTCATTTTGATGATCATGGTGGGCTTTTTGACTTCTCTTTTGTTTTCCATCAATAAAAGCGCCCAGGTCCTGTCCCGGGACGCCATGCCTATTTTGCAGGATTCCACCAGCCTGGAGCGGGCCTTGCAGAACATGTCGCTGGAACTGCGCGGCTTCAGCCTCACCGAGGAGCGGCCCTACCTCGACGCCGCCCGGTCTTTTTTACCGGAAGTGAACGGCCGCCTGAAATCCATTGAGCAGAACCTGGCGGAATATCAAAGCGCGGATAAGGCCGAGATCGAAGCCAGGGTCAAGGGCATCAGGACTCTGGTCACCGAGGCCCAAAACCTGTCCCAGGTCATGGAAGGCAATCTGGCCGACCTCGACACCGCCCGGACCAGATTCACCGAACTGCGGGACGCCGTCTTCGAGACCCACCTGTATCCCTTTTTCGGCCAGATCCAGGATGAACTGGCCGCCGGCCACGGCGACGATCAGGCCACCAAAGACCGGCTGGACCGCTACACCACCCTCTCCAACAGCATGTGGGACAACTATGAGGGGGCCAACCTGACCTTCTGGAAGGGTCAGGCCGCCCGCGGCCTGGCGGAAATACGGCGATCGGCCGACATGATGGCCTCTTCGGCCCAAGACCTGGATCAGCTCCTGAAGGAAACGGCCCTGCCCGCCTCCACGCTCGCGGCCGGGCAAGAACTGGCCGCCCGGATACCCGAAATCCAGGCGGCCCTGGCCCGCTTCATAGCCGTGTGGGAACAGCGGGACGTTAATGACCAAAAAAGCCGCGACCTGATGCGGAACCTCAGCCAGAACCTGACCGAACTGGCCACCCGGGCCGGGGAGACCAGTTCCGCCGGAGCCGACCAGACCCAGAGCGACGTCTCGTCAGCCCTGATGGCCGCTTTCGTGGGCCTGGGCCTGACCTTGCTCGCCGGCCTCGGCTGCGCCTTTTTCATCAGCCGGGGCCTCACCGGTTCGGGTTATGTGGAACGCAACGCCGGCATCCTGGCCGAGGCGGCCGCCACCCTCTCCCAGGGCGCGGGCCGGAACGCGGCCAGCCTCGAGGAAATCGCCGCCGCCCTGGAAGAGCTATCCTCCATGACCCACCGCAACTCGGAAAACGCGGGCCAGGCCAATGATTTGATGTGTGAGGCCCAAGGCGACGTGACCCGGGCCGCCGACGCCATGAACCGGGTCATCAAGGCCATGGAGGAGATCTCCGCCTCGGGCCAGGAGATCGGCAAGATCATCAAGACCATTGACGAAATAGCTTTTCAGACCAACCTCCTGGCCCTGAACGCGGCCGTGGAGGCGGCCCGGGCCGGGGAAGCGGGGGCCGGATTCGCGGTGGTGGCCGAGGAGGTGCGGAACCTGGCCACCCGCTCGGCGGAAGCCGCCCGAGGCACGGCCGATCTCATCGCCGACACCATTCGGAACATCTCGTCCGGTTCGGAGATGGTGCGGCAGGCCGGCGAAGGCTTTGACCGGGTCGGGGGCGGGGTGAACAAGGCGGGGAGCCTCTTGTCCGCCGTGGCCGAAGCCTCGCGGGAACAGGCCCAGGGGATTTCCCAAATCAGCCAGTCCATGTCGGAGATGGATAAAGTGACCCAGGACAACCTGGCCGCCTCCAGCCAGGCGGCCGAGGCTTCGGCCGACCTGGCCCGGCAGGCCGAGGAACTCATCGACACGGTGGGGGACCTCAGCGTCATGGTATACCGCCAGGACGAAACCCGGCGCCTGGCCGACGAAGCCCGCCGCACCCCCGAGCGGCGGCTGATCGGCGTCAAATATTGACCCGCCGGCGCAATAACCAACCCCGGCCACACCGGGCGCCACAAACTCGAGACCGCCGCGACCGGTTGAGGTCGCGGCGGTCTTGGGCCTCAGGTCGCCGTCAAACGGCTTGGAAGCCGGCCGAGCCGGGTGGCGGCTCTCCCGCCCGCCCCCGTCTCGGCTTTTGACCGAAAGTAGCGGCTCCTATAGCCCGGCGGCCTTTTTGAACAGTTCGGCATCAAAGAGTTGCTGGCAGTCGCCGCAGCGCAACTGCTCTTTGGTGCGCAGTTCGTCGGTGAAATATTCCTGAATTTTTCCGCACAGAGGGCAAGGGGCCTCGACCGCCTTCACCTCACGGGTCTGCCGTTCCTCGCAAGCGGAAATAAGGGTTCCCTGTTTGACGTCGCCGCCAAAATCCTGGTCGTCTCTCATGTTCATGTTTTTCTCCTTTTTCAAAAAACGCCGGGCCGCGGCGGCCAGGCGCATAACGGCGCCCAAGACCCGCAAGGGCATTCCGACGCCGTCACCTTCTATTGTACCCAAAACCGGGCCCGAACGGAACCCCTAGTACCCCGTAACTTCTTAAGTTACGGGGTACTGGAGGA
>JAVBTP010000099.1:0-7677 GCA_031556115.1 Candidatus Adiutricaceae bacterium | reverse complement strand
GAAGCCGGCGTGGAGATCGGCTGGAACACCCGCCTGGTGCCCTTCGGGCCGGACATCTCCGCGGCCGTTTTCGCCCTCGGCTTCGCCAACCGCGCGGCCATGGCTTTTGGCGGCGTGAAGCCCGGCGACTACCAGAAGATGCTTCTGTATAATAAAGACCGCATCTTCGCCTTTGTCAACGCCTTCGGCGAAGTGGGCGCCGAGTGGGCGGCCAACGCCGCCGGCTGCGTCAACTGGGGTTTCCCGACCCTGGCCGACACCGACATTCCCGAAATCCTGCCCACCGGCGTGTGCACCTACGAACACGTGGTGGCCAACGTCGGCTATGACGAAATGGTGCAGCGTTCCGTGGAAGTCCGGGGCCTCAAGACCACCGTGGCCACCATCGACATCCCCATGGCCTACGGCCCGGCCTTCGAAGGCGAGCGCATCCGCAAGGGCGACATGTTCGTGGAAATGGGCGGCGCCTCCAAGACCCCGACCTTCGAATGGGTCACCAGCGCCGACATGGACAAGGTCGAGGACGGCAAGGTCGAGGTCATCGGGCCCGACCTGTCCACGGTCAAAGAGGGCGGGAGCCTGGCTTTGGGCATCAAGGTCGAAGTGGCCGGCCGTAAATTCCAGGAGGACTTCGAACCCATCCTGGAACGCCAGATCCACCACCTCATCAACTACGCCCAGGGCCTGATGCACACCGGCCAGCGCGACATCGGCATGGTCCGCGTCTCCAAGGACGCCATGGCCAAGGGTTTCAAGCTGGAGCACATCGGCACCATCCTCCACGGCAAGCTCCATCAGGACTTCGGCGCGGTTTTTGACAAACTGCAGGTCAAGCTCTACACCGAAACCAAGGAAGTGGAAAAGCTGCGCGAGACCGCCCGCAAAGTCTGGGCCGCCCGCGACGCCCGCGTCGAGAACATGACCGACGAAGGCACCGAGACCTATTACAGCTGCACCCTGTGCCAGAGCTTCGCGCCGAACCACGTCTGCGTGGTCAGCCCCGAACGGACCGGCCTCTGCGGCGCCTACAACTGGATGGACTGCAAGGCCAGCTTTGAGATCAACCCCACCGGCCCCAACCAGCCCATCGAAAAGGGCGAGGTCGAGGACACCAAGCTGGGTATCTTCAAAGGCGCCAACGACTTCGTCCAGAAGGCCTCCCGCCAGGCGGTCAACAACGTCTGCTTCTACAGCCTGATGAACGACCCCATGACCACCTGCGGCTGCTGCGAGTGCATCGCCGCGGTGCTGCCGAGCTGCAACGGCGTCATGACCGTGAATCGCGACTACACCGGCGAAACCCCCATCGGCATGAAGTTCACCACTTTGGCCGGTGAAATGGGCGGCGGCAACCAGAGCCCTGGCTTTGTCGGCCACGCCAAGTACAACATCGTCCAGAGGAAGTTCCTCGCCGGCGACGGCGGTCTGGCCCGCATGGTCTGGATGCCCAAAAGCCTCAAGGAAGAGCTGAAGGACAAGATCGAAGCCCGCGGCAAGGAAATGGGCATTCCCGATTTCTATGACCGCATCGCCGATGAAACCATCGGCCTCACCGAAGAGGACATTCTGCCCTTCCTGACCGAGAAGAAACACCCGGCCCTGGAAATGGACAGCATCCTCGGCTGATCAACTCCGGGAGGCGCGCCGCCGGTTCCGACGGCGCGCCCTTTCGCGACCGCCTTATGTCGGCAACGTGACCGCGTTTTCGCGGGGCCGGACCAGCCCCGCGAGCCCGCCACGGTCCCGGCCGGCACCATAAAGCCGCCCGGACGACCGCAACTCACCTGGGCCTGCGGGCCAAAAGTTCCCGAAGGATCAGGCGGGGCCGGATTTCCCAGAAGTCCGCTTCGCCCGGTTCGCCCCCATAAACCATACAGAGGAGTAAACCAATGGCTCTGACCGGTATTCAAATTTTTAAAATGCTGCCGGGCACCAACTGCAAGAAGTGTGGCGCCGCCACCTGCCTGGCCTTCGCCATGAACCTGGCTTCGGGCAAGGCCGAGTTGGATTCCTGCCCCGACGTTTCCGCCGAGTCCCGCGAGAAGCTGTCCGCCGCTTCCGCGCCTCCGATCCGGCCTCTGGTCATCGGCTACGGCGCCACGGCCACCAAGATCGGCGGCGAGACGGTGCTGTTCCGGCATGAAAAGACCTTTTACAACCCCACCGGCATCGCCGCCATGATCGCCGACAGCGAATCCGACGCGGATATCGCCGCCAAGGTCAAGCGCTACCAGAAGATGCAGTATGCCCGCGTCGGCCTGAACCTGCGTCCCGAACTGGTGGTGGTCAAGGGCGGGGCCCGTCTGGCCGAAGCGGCCAAGGCCGTGGTGGACAACAGCGACCTGTCGGTCATCCTCTACAGTGAAGACGCCGCCGCCCTGAAGAAGGCCGCCGACGCCCTGGCCGGCAAAAACCCCCTCATCGGCCCGGCCACCATGGCCAACTGCGATGACGTGGCCAAGGTCGCCCTGGAAGCCAAGGTTCCTGTCTGGCTGAAGGCCGCGAATATCGACGAAGTGGCCGAACTGACCAAAAAGCTCACCGCCGCCGGTCTCAAAGACATCGTCATCGACTCGGGCGCCCGCACGGTCAAAGACGCCTTTACCGACTCCGTGGCCATCCGCCGCGCGGCCCTGGGCGGCAACCGCGACTACGGTTTCCCGACCATCGCCTTCCCGGCCGAGATCACCGACAACCTGGCCATGCAGACGGCCGTCAGCGCCTCGCTCATCGCCAAATACGCCGGCGTGGTGGTCCTCTCCGACCTCGACGGGGCCGTGGTGTTTCCCCTCCTTCTGGAACGGCTCAACATCTTCACCGACCCCCAGCGCCCCATGACCGTGGTTCAGGATATCTATCCCATCGGCAACCCCGACGAAAACAGCCCGGTTCTGGTCACCACCAACTTCTCCCTGACCTACTTCATCGTGTCGGGCGAAGTGGAAGGCAGCCGGGTTCCCTGCTGGCTCCTGATCAAGGATTCGGAAGGTCTGTCGGTCCTGACCGCCTGGGCCGCCGGCAAGTTCTCCGGCGACGACGTGGGCATGTTCGTCAAGAAAATCGGCATCGCCGACAAGATCAAGCACAAGTCGCTGATTATCCCTGGTTACGCCGCCTCCATTCTGGGGGATATGGAAGAGGAACTCCCCGGCTGGAAAATCTCCATCGGCCCGCGGGAAGCGGCCCATTTGACCAAGTTCCTCAAAGATTACAAGACCGCTTGATATGTCCCCCCACGACCCCGGCCGCCTTTTTCGGCGGACGGGGTCTTGAGTTTTAAATGCACCGCGCCCCTCGGGCGATCCATAATTCCCAAACAGCAACCGGGAGGATACTGAATATGGCCGAAAAATATATGGTCACCATCGCTGAAAACCTCAACGTCATCAACAAGAAGGTTGGTACCGGCTTCAAGGAGAAAGATCCTCAGCCCGTCCGCGAGATGGTGGAAAACATCATCAAGTCCGAACCGGACTGGATCGACATCAACCTCGGGCCCGCCCGCAAGAACGGCGAGGAACTGATGCCCTGGGTCGTGAACATCGTCCAGGAAATCACCGACATCCCCGTGGTTCTGGACACCTCCAACATCGCCGCCATCGAAGCCGGCCTCAAGGTTTGCAAAAAGCCGGCCCTGATCAACTCCATCATGGTCCGTCCCGAACGCTATGAAGCCATGCTGCCTCTGGTCAAGACCTATGGGGCCGACTATGTGGCCCTGATGTGGGGCCCCAACGGCATGGCCCGCGACGCCAACGAACGCGCCGAACTGACCACGGAACTGCTGATGCACGCTCAGGGCCTGGAGATCCCCGTGGAACGGGCCTGGGTCGACCCCATCATCACCCCGGTCAACATCCAGCAGGATCAGCTGATGGAAAACCTGACCTTCTTCGAAATGCTGCCCGACATCGTCGGCGCCATTCAGGAAGGCGGCATCTGCAAGAGCACCAACGGTTTGTCGAACATCTCCAACGGCAACCCCGATCACCTGCGGCCCATCCTGAACCAGGTCTATATGTGCATGCTCAAGCGCAAAGGCATGTACAGCTGCATCGTCGACGCCTTTGACCCCATCATCAACGACATCTGCAAAGGCAAGCTGCCCTGGTTCGTGGATCTGGTCTACGGCGTCATGGACGGCAAGGAATACGACTACAGCACCATGAAGAAAGAGGAAATCGACGTGGTCAAGACCGCCAAAGTCGTCCTGGGCCACTCCCTGTTCAGCGAAAGCTGGCTGGAGATCTAAGCCGGCCTCTCGGCTTTCGGGCCGATCGGCGACGAAATGAAAAACGCCGCGATCACTCGCGGCGTTTTTTTGTGAAAGCGCGGGCGGCTCAACTTCGCGGACCCGCCCGGGCCCGAAGCCGAGAGGCCGGGGCCCGGACCGGGCGGTGGTCCCGGTGGGCGGACACGTTGCCAACGGCGGCCCAACCTGACTCGCGGGCTTGCGGGTCGCGGCCTCGGTGGTGGCCTCTTCGAGGCTCCGGCGGCCGGAGGGCCGGGATCGGCCGCCCCGCCATATTGAAAAACCAGCCGGAATTGGGCCAATTTTCAGACATAACCCCGCCTCAGCCTTGGCGGGCCAAGGCTGTTCTTTTCCCGATGCGGCAGGCGTCGGCCGTGGACGTGAAAATGGCTCTGAAGCTCAACCGGGAACAAACCGGTTTCCTCCTGACGGTGGTGTCGGCGTTTGCCTTCTCCTCCAAGACTATTTTGGCCAAGCTGGCCTATCAACACGGAGTGGACGCCGTCACCATTCTGGCCCTGCGCATGATCTTCGCCGGGGCCCTTTTTGCCGTCATCCTGGCCTATAACCTGATCCGCCGAAACTGGCGCGTCAACCTCAGCCGCCGCCAATGGATTTGGGCGGTCACCCTGGGCGTTTTAGGCTATTATCTTTCGTCCTTGCTCGATTTTTCCGGCCTGGTATACGTGGACGCCAGCCTGGGCCGGATGATTCTTTTCCTCTATCCCTCACTGGTGGTGGTCATCAACGCGGCTTTGAGCCGCCAGGCCATCCGGGGCGACACCTGGCTGGCCCTGGCTCTCTGCTACGGAGGCATTTTTTTGATGCTCGCGCCCAATTTGGGCGGCAGCCAACCCAATTTCTGGCTGGGCGGCGGCCTGATTTTCGCCGCCGCCCTGACCTATGCCTGCTATCTGGTGGGCGTCGACCGGCAGCTCAGGGATATAGACCCGGCGCTGTTCACCTCCCTGGTCATGATGATCGCCTGCCTGAGCGTTATTGTTCATTTTTTCCTGACCAGCGACGTCCACCTCCTGAGCCTCCCCGCGCCGGTCCTGGTCAATGGCTTCTGCATGGGCGCCCTGGCCACGGTGCTGCCCATTTACACCCTGACCGCCGGCATCGCCCGCATCGGGGCCTCGCGGGCGGCCGTGGTCAGCATGTTCGGCCCGGTGCTGACCCTGGTCATGGGGTTTATATTTTTGAACGAGCGCCTGTTGAATATCCAGATCGCGGGCATGCTGCTGATCATGGCCGGCATCTGGCGCATGGGGAAATGACGGGCCGCCGCAAAATGGCGTTGCTATTTTGCGGCGTTACATCTTGATGGTTTTGACCGGGCCTTTCATGTCGTAAAAGACGGCCTCAGCCGGTGCCAGATAAAACGCCGCCAGTTTGGGGCCGTCAGGGACGCTGTAGATGTATTTTTAAATGGGCCGGGCCGCGACCGCCGCTTCGATGACCGGCGGCCGGTCGTCGAAAACGGCCTGGCCGGTCAGGCGCAGCCATTTCCCTTCGGCGCTGTATGAGATGATTTCCACCTTGGGGTTGGCCTTTATCTGACGATAAACTTCCTTCTGGTTGCCCACCCCGAAGTAGATGCGGCCCTCATACTCCATGACAAAACCCAAAGGACGGCTCTTGGGCTGGTCACCATCCACAGTGGCGAGGAAAAAAATTTGGTTGGCCTTTAAAAAGCTCAAAATTTCCGACATGTTTTCCTCCTTGGAAAATGATTGGAGCTCCAGCGGGGAGAAAAGTGGCCCTTTACTCCTCCCCGCGTCGGTTCCCGGTTGGATCAAGAACTGAAAAACTTGATTTTACAGCCTCGGTTCTTTATTATGAAAAACGTCCGGAGGCTCTCCGGAAACGGCGACCGGGCTGTTTTTCAGTCATGTTTTTACGTAAATACTAAACCATATCCCCATAAAAATCAAGGAACGCGCCAGAGGCGAGGAGCGGAAACATGCCGGAGAATAAAGTACTCATTATCGATTATGGATCCCAAGTCACCCAGCTGATCGCCCGCCGGGTCCGAGAGGCCGGCGTGTATTCGGAAATATTGCCCTCTTGGGCCCCGGCCGAGGAGATTCGCGGCCGGGCCCCGGGGGCGGTGATTCTCTCCGGCGGGCCGGCCAGCGTCAGTGACCCGGGGGCTCCGGCCCTGAACCCGGCCATTTTGGGCCTGGGGGTGCCGGTTTTGGGCATCTGCTATGGCTTGCAGCTTTTGGCCCAGGCCCTGGGGGGCCGCCTGGCCCGCTCCGAGGACCGGGAATACGGCCCGGCTCAACTCGAAGTGTCCGCGCCCGACAGTCAGCTGTTCGACGGCCTCCCCGCGTCTTCCCGGGTCTGGATGTCCCACGGCGACAAGGTGGCCGAGGCGCCGGCCGGCTTCAAAGTCCTGGCCGGCACCCGGAATCTGGCCGTGGCCGCCATGGCCGACGAGACGCGGCGGCTGTACGGCGTCCAGTTCCACCCCGAGGTCCACCACACGGAAATAGGGGAGAAGCTGATCAAGAATTTCCTGCGTCTGGCCGGCCTGAAAGCCGACTGGAACATGACCTCTTTCGTGGAACACTCCCTGGCCGAGATGAAGCGCCAGGTGGGTGACGGCCAGGTCATCTGCGCCCTGTCCGGCGGGGTGGACTCCACGGTGGTGGCCGTGCTCCTGAACCGGGCCATAGGCCGGAACCTCCACTGCATCTTCGTCGATCATGGTCTTTTGCGCCAGGGCGAGGTGGAGGAGGTGCGGGACCGCATCGCCGCCCACTACAACCTGAACCTCACGGTGGTGGACGCCTCCGACCTGTTTCTGTCGCGCCTGGCCGGAGTGGAGGATCCCGAACGGAAGCGCAAGATTATCGGCAACACCTTCATCGAGGTCTTCGAGGCCGAGGCGGCCAAGTTGGGCCAAGTGGATTTTCTGGCCCAGGGCACCATTTACCCCGACGTCATCGAATCCGTCTCTCCCCTGGGCGGGGCTTCGGTGGTCATCAAAAGCCACCACAATGTGGGCGGCCTGCCCGAGCGGATGAAGCTGGCCCTGGTGGAGCCTCTGCGGGAGCTCTTCAAAGACGAGGTGCGGGCGGTGGGCGCCGAACTGGGGCTGCCTGAAAACTTCATCTGGCGCCAGCCTTTTCCCGGACCCGGCCTGGCCATCCGCATCATCGGCCCGGTGGATCGGGAGCGGCTGGCCATCCTGCGCCGGGCCGACGCCATCGTGCAGGAGGAGCTGAAAACCAGCGGCTGGTATACCAAGATCTGGCAGGGGTTCGCCATCCTCCTGCCGCTGAAGACCGTGGGCGTCATGGGCGACGGCCGGACCTACGAAAACGTGGTGGCCATCCGCGCGGTCAACAGCGTCGACGCCATGACCGCCGACTGGTCCCGGCTGCCCTATGATTTTCTCGAAACACTGTCGCGCC